>JAPHTU010000025.1 GCA_026196145.1 Gammaproteobacteria bacterium | reverse complement strand
GGTAGAACCGGCCAACGCGGTTTTGTCCGGCGATGATAGTTTGCCGGTACTAAAGCTCGGTCTTGCCAAGGGTCATTACCAACGGAACTCGATGGCCTGTTACATCAGCGGACAGGGCAGGGGAAAGGTGAGTTGGGATGGAGATACGCTTACTGTTACGCCCAACCACACGCTGCCGGTTGGACGCAGTCGTTATAATTGCACGGCGCCAAACCTGAAGGGCAAGGGCTATTTCTGGTATAGCCACTCCTGGTTCAAAAAGAAGCCGGATGGCAGCTGGTACAAGGAGTATTAACTATATAATTGTATTACGGTTAGCCAATCGAACAATTAGCATACAGTAATATACGCTTTACATAATATTAAAAACTGCTAATATACTGCGCCAGTTTAATGGACAGGGTATTGGCAATGCGGCGGGTCACACGATTAATCGCTATCTTATTGTTTATGTTGAGCTTTTCAGCTTCAGCATACATGCCATATGAGCAGCAGCCTGGGGCATATTATTATGGCCCCCAGCCAGTCTATAACCCGCATCCCAAGCCAGTGGCTTATACTCGCGGTGCATACCAACGATATCCAGCCCCGGTTTACCAGCGTGCATATCGGCCGATGTATCGTCCTGCGCCGGCTTATCCATACCCTTACCCTGGCCATGCGTCACCGGAACAAAGCGCCCCAGAAACGACACATGGCAAGGTACTGGGTACAGAAGTGGCCATTGCCCAGCCTGTCGTGATAAACAAACCGACAGCAATTGAAGCAGTTCAACCAAAGAAGCCGGCACCGAAAAAGGCCTTGTCGGATTCGAAAATTGAGTTTCTGGAAAAAATTGCACCCATGGTTCACAGCGTCAATAAAGAAGTTGTGACAGAACGTCTGCAATTGACTGAGCTTATTAGCCGTCTGGATAGTGGCCATGAGTTGAGTGCTGGACAAAAGTCCTGGTTGAAGTCACTCGGGATAAAATTTCGATTCAAGGGTGAATCAACGGCCACAACGTTACGTAGTGACCTGTTACCCAAGGTTGACGTAATTCCCGTTGAGCTGGCACTGGCACAGGCGGCAAATGAATCGGCCTGGGGTAAATCCCGTTTTGCACGCGAGGCACAGAACCTGTTTGGTGTCTGGACCTATGATGAGTCCAGGGGCATCGTGCCAAAAAAGCGGGCCAAGGGTGCCAAACACCTGGTGCGTAAATATGAATCGATGGAGGAATCCATTACTCACTATATTACCTTGCTGAACAGCCACCCGGCCTACAAGGCACTACGCGATATTCGTCTGCAGCAGCGGGAGTCGGGTGAACAGCTTGATGGTGTCGCCATGGCGGCTGGTTTGATCAAGTATTCAGCCAAGGGTGAAAAGTACGTCGCCATTATCCGTTCAATGATTCATACCAATAACTTGACGAATTTTCGTTCGGCTTAACATTGCTGTTGACCCTGGTCATCATGAACGTGAAATTCCGCTTATGGTTTACGGAAATATCACGGCCCGCGTAACTTTCTCCGTGTTTTTTCCTCTCGGGATATGAGGGCATACCCTATTCCATGGTTCCCGTTTATAGCGCTGTGGTGTACCATCGCGCCTCGTTACATATCTCGCACTAATGACCATGCTCGAACTTAACCCCTATTTCACCCAGATCAATGATATGCAGGCACGCGTGGACGTCCTCAGGGGGTATCTTTGACTACGAAAATCGAAAAGAGCGCCTGATTGAGGTCAACCGGGAACTGGAAGACCCGGATGTATGGAACAACGCCGAAAGGGCGCAGGGCCTGGGGCAGGAACGCTCACAGCTGGAAAAGATCGTCGATGTCATCGACAATCTCGACAGCGGTCTTGGCGATGCCGGCGAATTGCTCGAGATGGCAAAGGAAGAGGATGACGAAGAAACAGTAGAGGCCGTCATCGCTGATCTTGACGGCTTTGAATCCCAACTGGCCGAACTCGAATTCAGACGTATGTTTTCCGGTGAGATGGATGCCAATAACGCCTACCTCGATATCCAGAGCGGTTCTGGTGGAACCGAGGCACAGGACTGGGCTGAAATGCTGCTGCGCATGTATCTTCGCTGGGGTGAAGACAAGGGCTTCAAGGTTGAATTGATAGAGGCATCACCCGGTGATGTTGCCGGAATCAAGAGCGCCACGGTGAAATATGAAGGTGAATATGCCTTTGGCTGGTTGCGTACAGAGACCGGTGTACATCGCCTGGTAAGAAAATCACCGTTTGATTCGGGTAATCGCCGCCATACTTCGTTTGCCGCCGTATTTGTTTCCCCTGAAATTGATGACAATATTGAAATCGATATCAATCCGTCTGATTTACGAATCGATACCTACCGCGCCAGTGGTGCGGGTGGGCAGCATGTGAACAAGACCGACTCTGCTGTACGTTTGACCCATATGCCGACAGGCGTGGTGGTACAGTGTCAGAATGATCGTTCACAGCACAAGAACAAAGACCAGGCCATGAAGCTGCTACGCGCCAAGCTATATGAACTGGAGATACAAAAACGATCAGACAGTCAGCAGGCACTGGAAGAAAGCAAATCTGATATTGGCTGGGGTAGTCAGATACGTTCCTATGTGCTCGATCAATCCCGTATCAAGGATTTGCGTACCAATGTCGAAACCGGTAATACACAGGCCGTACTGGACGGTAGTCTGGATCAGTTTATCGAGGCCAGTTTAAAATCAGGGCTATAGCCCGGGACAGGAAAAGGATATGTCGGAACAACATGAAGACAACAAGCTGGTAGCGGAGCGCCGCAATAAACTTTCGGCCATTCGTGAAAAGGGTATTGCCTTCCCGAACGACTTTCGCCGGGATAACCTGGCGGCGGACCTGTTGGCCGTACATGAGGCGCATGACAAGGAATACCTGGAAGGCGCAAAAATACAGGTAAGTGTTGCCGGTCGCATGATGAGCAAGCGCATCATGGGCAAGGCGAGCTTCGCCCACATACAGGATGTATCAGGCAGGATACAGTTGTATGTGCAACGCGATGCATTGCCTGAGGGTTTTTATAACGATGAATTCAAATCCTGGGACATCGGTGACATCATCGCGGCCAAAGGCGAATTATTTCGTACCAAGAAAGGCGAGCTTTCTGTTCATGTGAATGAAGTTCGCTTGTTGACCAAGTCACTAAGGCCGTTACCGGAGAAATTTCACGGCCTGACAGATACAGAGGCACGTTATCGCCAGCGTTATGTCGATTTAATCATGAACCCTGAAGTCCGGGATGTGTTTCACAAGCGCTCTGCAATCATTAACTTCATGCGTGATTATTTTAATCATGCCGGTTTCCTGGAAGTTGAAACGCCCATGATGCAACCGATTCCCGGTGGTGCTGTGGCACGTCCCTTTGTGACTCATCACAATGCACTCAGCCGTGATTTGTATCTACGCATTGCACCAGAGCTGTATCTCAAGCGCCTGGTCGTGGGTGGTATCGAAAGCGTGTATGAAATCAATCGTAGCTTCCGTAATGAGGGACTTTCAACCCGCCATAATCCGGAATTTACCATGATCGAATTCTACAAGGCCTATGCGGATTACAATGACCTGATGGATCTGACCGAAGACCTGCTTCGTAAAATGACCACGGCAATACTGGGCACAAATGAAGTCACTTATCAGGGCAAGACCTATGATTTTGCCGAGCCCTTTGCCCGTATGTCAGTGAAAGAAGCCATCCTGAATTACAATTCTGATATCAGTGTTGCTCAACTCGAATCATTGGATGATGCCCGTAAACTTGCCGAATCCCTGAATGTCGACATCAAGGATGATTATCCCCTGGGCAAGATACAGCTCGAGATATTTGAAAATACGGTTGAGCATCTGCTTGAGCAGCCAACATTTATCACTGCCTATCCGACAGAGGTATCACCACTGGCTCGTCGTAATGATGAGGACCCCACGGTCACCGATCGATTTGAGTTCTTTGTCGGCGGACGAGAGCTGGCCAATGGATTCTCGGAACTAAATGATGCTGAAGATCAGGCCGAGCGTTTTCGCCGTCAGGTTGAGGAAAAAGATGCCGGTGACCACGAGGCCATGCATTACGACGCGGACTATATTGCTGCACTGGAATATGGGCTGCCGCCGACAGCGGGCGAGGGCATTGGTATTGATCGCCTGGTGATGTTGTTGACGGATTCGCCGTCTATCCGCGATGTATTACTGTTTCCGCAGATGCGTTCAGAAACCCGGGACTGATAACAGTCCCGGTAGATAATTACTGAATACTGAAGGGGTAGCTATTTCTTCAGTTTTTTCAGCTTCTTTTTCAGTTTCTTCTTGTCCTTCTTCTTGAGCTTCTTCTTGTCAAGTTGCTTCTTTAACTTTTTGATTTTGTCTTTCTTCTTGGTTGCCATATCTTTCTTCGCCTCCTTCTTTTCTGGTTTTGCTTGAGCCGTAACTTTCTTTTTCTTTACTGGTGCTCTTCTTGTTGTGGTTTTCTTTTTCTTCACCGTTGCAGGTGCGCTTGCATTTGCACCTGCCAGCAGAGCTGCTGCTGCTTTAATGGTACTCTCGGCGCGTGTTGTGCTGAAGCCTTGTACATTGCTTAGCGCATCAACACTGGCATTTGCCACAGACTGCACCGTCTTGAACCCATTGCTGAATAAAAGCTTTGCCGCTGCTGGGCCGATCCCACTGATACCTGTCAGACTATTGACCGTCATTTTTTGTCCCCCTTCAGACATTCTTGCCATTAAGTATGTTTCAGCCTTGGATCATGTCAAATACAGCATGGGCAATATTTGATCTGAGGCATGTTTATATATCTTTATGTTCTATTTGTATCATCAAGTGACATTAATGGCACGTGATTTTTTGTACCTTTAGACAACCAGTAGTAGCTGGGCATGTACACAGTTACATTCACCGGACTTTATATTTCCCACCGGTATTTCTGCTGAAAACTGCGATATAGTTCACAATTATGCAAAGGATATGCCGTATAGTTTATACAAATGTATAAAATATGTACATTAATAATAACGGAAAATAATAAGTCAAGATGACCGACATTAGTGATTTCAAGAATCCTGACAAGGATAGCCAGCCGATCCCTGCTGACAGTATTGAGGCGCTACTCGACATGCAAACCGAGTTGCTGGCTGAGGCGGCTTGTAGTGATGATCATTCTGAACTACTGGACAGCCTCTGTTTGCTAGCCGAGAAACTGGTACCGGAATCTGCTGCGTCTGTGATGACTTTAAATCCTGCGGACGAGAAACTATATATACGTGCTGCGCCATCACTGCCACGTGAAGCCGCGATTGCGATAAATGGTATCGAAGTGGGTGAAGGTTCCTGCGGTAATGCAGTTCTTCATGATCAGGAGATGTATGTTTCCAACACCAGCGAAGATAAACGCTGGGAAAATATTCGGGAGTTTGCCGAGTTTTTTAATATTAGTGCCTGCTGGTCAATCCCGATACATAACGCACAAAATCAGGCCATCGGTTCATTTTCGCTTTCCAGTTTTGAAAACAGAATACCGGATAATTTTCAGCGCAAACTGCTGAACATCTGTGCCTCCATGGCCGGTATTATTTTTGAGCGAGAACAACACATAAAGGAGCTCAAGCACCTGGCTGACCATGATTCGTTAACTGATTTGATGAATCGCCGTAAATTTTCAGAGGATGCTGAATTATTGCTTCGTCAGGTAAAAAGGTCCGAGGGTAAAATGGCCCTCATATTTATTGATATCGACAATTTCAAGTGGATTAACGATGATTACGGTCATGAGGCAGGAGATGAGGTACTCAAGGTCGTAGCAAAGTCATTGCAGGAACACTGTCGCGATAATGAGCTGGTATGTCGATGGGGAGGGGATGAATTTATTCTGGCAATCGTCTGCAAGGAAGATTGCCAGACCGATGTGCGTGCAGTAGTAAAACGTAACCTGAGAATATTCGGTAAACCCATAGAGACGGGCGCGAACGAGGTTATTGCAAAAATGTCATGTGGTGTCAGTGTGTATCCATCAGATGCAGATAACTTCGATAGCCTGGTTCACTGCGCAGACCAGGCGATGCTGAATGCCAAGTCCACAGGCAGAAATAAAATGAGTTATTATCAGAACATCAAACAAGCTTCGTAATGAATTGCCATGACTCCCCATGAGCAGTCTTGTCGTCAAATACCGTGAAGTCGACCCCTATGTTACAAAGGATGGTTCAACTATCAGGGAGTTGATGCACCCCGACCGGCATGGTGTGGCCAATCTGAGCCTGGCAGAAGCAATCATTCCTGTTAACAGTACAACCAAGCGGCATTATCACTCGCAAACAGAAGAGTTGTATTACGTTACCTCTGGAGAAGGTCTGATGATGCTGGGTGACAGCCAATTCAGTGTTACACGGGGTGACACTGTTTGCATACCGCCGGGAACCGAGCATTGCATTCAAAATACAGGTAAGGGCGATTTGATAATATTGTGTAGCTGTTCACCGGCCTACTCACACAGCGATACGGTACTGGTTTAATGGAAGAGGCTATTTTTCATACTGAAGTTCGACCGGGTATGGCAGTTCCTGTAACTCCAGCACAGGGCCATCAATTGAATCAAGGTGGATCTTTTCTGATTCTGCGTCACTGATCTGTATCACTGCCAGTACGGCATAGTCGCCATCTGGATGGGCGGCCACATTGATGAGATGGCCGGTCCTGGAGCCTGTCTCTGTATTGCTGCTGACCAGTTCCTGATTGACATGAGGCGCTTCATCGGCCTGTACACGAGCCAGATACATACGTTTTTTCAGTTTTCCCAGGTAGTGCATTCGGGCAACAATCTCCTGACCGGGATAGCAACCCTTGGTAAAGCTCAGGCCGTCAATGGCCTGGTAATTCAGCATCTGCGGCACGTGTTGCTCGGTAGAGGCCAGGGTAACATGTGGTATGCCAGCCAGTACTTCAATAAGCTGCCAGGCAGGCATACCAACTGGTGCGTCCTGTACATCCAGTTTGGTCCATATATCGGTTATGAGGCCCGCATCCCCATATAATTCGTAACTGGGCGTGATGCCGGGAATACGAATTACGCTGAGGTTATCGATAGTAACCACTTCGTTTTCCGCATCGGGTATACGGGAAAGGATTTCAGCGAGTCTGGTATCAGCCGTCTTGCCGGAGTACCCAATACGTACCATGTCGTCCGAGTGGTCCTCGATGTTGACCTTGCTGCGCATTTTATACATGTTGAGCTTTTTGCTTACAGCATCCAGCAGATCGGCAGGAAATCTGAGGTAGATGGTATCTTCCCTCCAGAATACCCGGAAATTGGCAATCAGGCGTCCCTTGGGATTGCAGTAGCCGTTCAGATGACTATGTGATTCATCCAGGCTGTCGATGTCATTGATAAACTGTGTATGCAGGAAGTCTTTGGCGTCCTCACCATTGATCGCCAACAAGGCATAGTGGCTCAGGTCACATATTATGTTCCCGGTCAGGACAACAGATAGTTCCTGCGCCGGATTGCCGTAGTGCTCAACAATACCGTCGCTAAATTCCGCGCCTCGGTTTTCAAGAAATAGCTGCCAGTCGGATTGCATGTGTTTGCTCCACTAATGTATTTCAAAATGGTAATGAAAAATGAACTATTTGTCTGCCTGTTGCGTCAGATAGATCGATCATCGTCGCTATCGGTCAATCAGGTTTCTGCTACTATCTATCTAATTAATAACGATAATAAAGATATGCAAATATCAGTCAAACGGCCTAAGTACCTGAATCTCATCAGGATTCGACTGCCTGTTACGGGTATGGTTTCGATCGCGCATCGTATCTCGGGTGTGCTGATGTTTATTGCTATCCCGTTCATGGTTTACCTGTTGCAACTGTCCGCCTCGGGTAGTGAAGGCTTTGCGCAGTCGCAGAACCTGCTGCAATCACCTGTAGTGAAGCTTCCCATGCTGTTATTGATCTGGTCGATTTATCATCACCTGTTTGCCGGCATTCGCTTTATCCTGATTGATATTGACGTTGGAGTGGAGAAACCGGTCGCCCGCGCCAGTGCCATGCTGGTTCTTATTGCCGGCTTGCTGGCTGCACTGCTAACACTGATGGTGATGTTTTGAGCCGAAAGGCCTCCGGTTTTCGTGCCTGGTTGATACAGCGTGTCAGCGCGATCTATCTGGCATTATATTTTATCTACCTGTTGTTCCACTTTGCCCTGCATCCACCTGTTGCTTACGCACAGTGGCAAACCTGGCTGGCAGATCCACTGGTAGGCGTCACTATGGCGCTGTTTTTTCTGGCGCTGTTAATGCACGCATGGATCGGTGTGCGCGATGTGGTGATTGATTATGTCCATCCCCTGGCTCTTCGGGTGACGGTATTAACGGCAATAGCCCTGTTACTCACGGGTTGTGGATTCTGGGTATTACGAACCTTGCTACTGGTGGCACTGTGATCATCCTGGAATCTGTAGTTGAACGGCCTGTAGAGTGGGTTGCATTTTGCGTCTGGCAAGGCGCAATGAGGAGTAATAGCTGGTCTATTTCGACGATTCGCAACACCGCCAGCCGTAAAATGCAGCGTGCTATACAGGTCGTAGCGACTCGTTATTTGTATATTGATATGAAATTGCTCAATCTATGTATTCACAACACCATATATTGTTTTCAAGCGGTCAACTGCGGAATCCAGGATGCTAGAAAGACGAGAATTTGATGCACTGATTATTGGTGCTGGTGGTGCGGGCCTGCGCGCAGCACTGGAACTGGCGCAGGCGGATCTCAAAGTGGCTGTCGTCTCCAAGGTCTTTCCGACGCGTTCGCATACGGTGGCTGCACAGGGTGGCGTGAATGCAGCGTTGGCCAATGTCCTGCCGGATAATTGGCACTGGCACATGTTCGATACGGTGAAGGGCGGCGACTATCTGGGCGACCAGGACGCCATAGAATATATGTGTCGTGCGGCACCCAAGATAGTCTATGAACTCGAACATATGGGCGTGCCATTCTCGCGTCTGGATAACGGCAAGATGTATCAGCGTAAATTTGGCGGTCAAAGCCAGAACTTTGGTGGTGAGCAGGCAGCCAGAACCACGCCAGCCGCTGATCGCACAGGTCATGCCATATTACATGCGCTGTACCAACAGAACATCAAGGCCAGAACCCACTTCTTTGATGAGTACTTTGTTACAGATCTGATCCGCGATGAGAATGGTACGGGCCTGGGCGCCATGGCCATGAGTATCCAAACAAGCGAGATGATTTTAATCTCTGCACGCACCACATTGATCGCAACCGGTGGTGCGGGGCAGATATATAAAACGACCTCCAATGCCCTGATTAATACGGGCGATGGTACAGCGATGGCATTACGGGCCGGTATCCCCATATCTGATATGGAATTCTTCCAGTTTCATCCGACCGGCATTGCCGGCCTGGGTATGTTGATTACCGAAGGTGCACGCGGTGAAGGTGGTTATTTACTGAATAATGATGGTGAACGTTTTATGGAACGTTACGCCCCTAATGCCAAAGACCTGGCCAGTCGTGACGTGGTGAGCCGATCGATTGCGACAGAGGTGCGCGAGGGCAGGGGCTGTGGTCCGAATAAAGACCACGTACTGCTGAAGCTCAATCATCTGGATGAGGCCACCATTGCCAAACGTTTACCGGGTATTCGCCAGACCTGTATTACCTTCATGAGTATCGATCCGGTAGAGGAGCCAATACCGGTTGCACCGACAGCACACTACACCATGGGTGGTATCCCGACTAACCGCTTTGGCCAGGTTGTGGTGCCGGTACGCCATGGACCGGAAGAACCCATCCCGGGGCTATATGCAGCAGGAGAATCTGCCTGTGTATCGGTACACGGCGCCAACCGTCTGGGCGGCAATTCATTGCTCGATATCCTGGTGTTTGGCAGGGCCTCGGCCAGGCACATGATTGAATTCATGGAAGACAATCGTTACCACAAACCGATGAATGAAGCGGCGGTAGATCAAGTCATTGAACGTATGCAGCGCTTTGAAAGGCAAGGTGAGGGGGAATCCTTCCCTGAACTACGGGCCGGGATACAGCAGGTGATGGAAGCACACTGTGGTGTGTTTCGAACGCAGGAAGTGATGGAAGAAGGTGCCGAGAAGATACGTCAACTCTATAAACGACTGGATGATGCAGTATTACAGGATCACAGCAAGGTTTTTAATACAGCGCGGGTCGAGGCACTGGAAACAATCAACCTGGCAGAGAATGCATTGGCCACTGCCGTATGTGCTGCCGCGCGTCAGGAGAGCCGTGGTGCACACTCAAGAATTGATTACCCGGAGCGAGATGACAAACAATGGTTAAAGCACAGCCTGTTTTATCTTGAAAAAACTAGGAATGAAGTTAAGAAAAGATTAGTAGAACTACAACGCATAAAGCATGAAAAGTTATATTTGAGCTATGTTAATGACTTTTTATCGGTGG
>JAPHTU010000222.1 GCA_026196145.1 Gammaproteobacteria bacterium | reverse complement strand
CCATTGTCGGTAATGGCATTCAGATGATAGTCATGCTCCTCGTTTACAACGCGACTCTGCCAACTCGTACCCCCATCAGAAGTCACCAGATAGTAACCATAGGCACCAATCGCAATGCCATGACTGGCATCACCAAACCAGATATCAAACAATGGGCGCTGCTCTTCTATTGCCTGAAATTGTGAATGCCAGTTCTGGCCGCCGTCTGTAGTTGCCACAATAACCGCATCATGACCGACGGCCCATCCTTTCCGGCCATCATGCATCACTACCGCATTCAATAACACCTGCACATCGACGCTTGCCTGCGACCACTGCGTCGGGGTTGAGGTGGAAGCCTGAAGGATATGCCCACGCTCACCGACAGCCAGTATTCGCTGATCAACGACATCGAGTGCGATGAGTAGTGATTGACTGGCAAGCGGCGCCTGCCAGGCGTGGGCCGGATTACTCGGCACACTAACCTGGCTAAAAGCCAAACAAGGAAAAGCCGCACAGGAAAATATTAAGATGCCGGACAGTAAGTAACCGACTGATCGAACCCGCATCACCGCCACATCTACAACTGCTGTCTCATCGACGACCGGAGCGACGCAATGCGGAAACAGTAAAGTCCGCCGATTTAATATCGGTAGTGAAGTCTGCCGTAAACGCCTCTTCGTTATTCAGTCCCATGGCCAGATAACGACCGGATTGCAGGTCATAATGGACTGACAAGGTTGTCCATAATACGGGTACATCATAATAATTAATCACATGTCCTTCAGAGACACGCCAAAGCTGATCACGATTATCGTATTGATCAACGTGCAGAATCTGCCAGGAATCCTCATCAATATAGAACGTACGACGCTTGTATATGTGACCGGTACCTTCCTTCAGGTTGGCGTCCACAACCCAGACCCGATGCAGTTCATAACGTAAATGCTCCGGATTCAGATGCAGGGGCTTCAAAATATCATCGTACTTGAGCTTGTTGCTATGCACCTTATAGGCGTTATAGGGCACATAGATTTCTTTCTTGCCTAACAGTTTCCAGTCATAGCGCTCCGGGCTACCGTTATACATATCAAACTGGTCACTGGTACGAAGACCATCTGCAGCGGTTCCAGGACTGTCAAATGCCACATTGGGTGCGCGCCTGACACGGCGTTGTCCCGGATTATAAATCCAGGCCTTACGAGGCTCGGCATTCTGATTCAGGGTTTCGTGCACCAGCAATACCGTACCTGCAAGTCTTGGTGGCGCCTGAATATCCTGCAGGAACATGCCAACCATATTATTACCGGCCGAGTCGGTAGACTCATTGTGATAGACAAAGGTCGTATCATCCACCAGCTTGACCAGCGTGTAATCCCCTGAGCGTGTCATTGGTGCCTGACCAAAATTACGCTTACTGTGGTCTCCACGGTAACGTAAAATATGGTTCCAGATGGCCTCATGCCCATTTTTAGGAATCGGGAATGGAATACCCACGATAGAGTTGGTAACGCCGTTGCCATCTTCTGTTAACTTGGCGGTGGTCGATACCCTGGCGGTTGCATCATAAATGCGCTGCGGTAGAGCGGCACTACGACGTGTCGGGTAGACATTCATTTTAAAACCATCATATGTCTTGAACATCGCCTGATGCCCTACTGTCAGCTTATCCGCATACTGAGACATATTGCTTGCATCTATCGTAAAGGCCATCTTGTCCGAGGCATATGGATCCGGGTGATGTCCTCCGGACTTGAAATCCGGGAAGCCTGCATCAGCCGCAGACTTGATACCACCATCCCAGGCGGGGATGCTGCCATCGGCATTACCGGCCTTTTCTGCACCAACGGGTGTCAAATCACCTCCCAGACGTTTCGCATCCTCGGCAGAAATCTCGGCCAGCCCATTACTCGCAGCTAATGCAAAAACAACCGCTGTAAACATACTCAATTTGTTATTAGATTTCATTGGCCTTCCTCAGAATGAGTACTTGAGATTGAATGACAGAAAATCACGGTCATTGAGCAGGTTATGACGCCCAGCGCCGTAAAAGTCGGTATAACTTAAATCAGCGGCCCACTGATTTTTATAGTTGGCACCCAGGCCAAGTGTTATTGCCTTACGGTCTTCCAGAAAGTTTCCTCCCGGGCCGGGAGTTATGCCATCCACATCATGCTGAAATGCCACGCGCGGCAACAGGTTGAGCGATTTATAGGCGTTATTAAATGTCCATCGGCCCGCTACCCGGTAACCCCACGAGGTTGCATCGGGGAATGCATCGGAATCCTCTGCTGCCTTGCCTGCGTGTAGCCCTGTCGTTGCATGAAAGGTGTTACCCGACGTAAACGTACCAGGTGCTTCTAGCCGAAGCGTTGATTTGCTGGGCATATCATGCACGTGCGTCACTGCTGCCTCAGCAACAAAGGTAAACTCGTCTGCACCCATAATGTTTGGAAAGATACGTGTTGCTGTCGCCTGTAACTGGCTAACGTCTCGTTCGATGTAGCCCCTTATATACTGGTTGGTTCCAAAGGTACCCACCTGATTGACATTCAGCGCGGGATTCAGGGCCGCCAATGGTGTCAATGCCGCCAATAGTACTTCGGCATCATCAATCTGCAATGGCGCATCCTGCTTGTGTGAAACCTCTCCCTGCAACGCCCACTGCCCGGCATTAGTATTAAAGCTGGCACCGTACAGTTTGATATCTTCCGGATATTCTATTAAGTAATTTGCTGTGTCTACGTATTGATCAACCGCTACCACTGATGCAACCGATGGCAACACCGCAAGAGTTGTTGCAAGACCCAGGTTAGCGAATAAATAACCACCCGTGGCATTTAACGCCCCTACCTGAGCTGCAACTGTAGCTGCAGCGGTTACACCTGCAGGCGTACCGGATACCGCACTAACCAACGGCAACCGGCTATGATAATTCATGAAGTAAAAACCAAACTCGGTGTCATTCAATGCCTCGGAAAATAACCGGAACGAAAAGCCCCATTGCCCATCATCCTTGGGTTTATTATCCCCGGCACGGGAAGGCCCGTAAAAATCACCATCATCCAGGTAGGCATGATGTGCTGTAGGGACCGCGGCAACGTCTAATGCTATAGCAGCATCCAGACCGGCTAACTGCGCTGACGTCATTAAGCCTCCCAGGGCTCCAAAACTGAATATTGGCCCTGCCGCTATCCCTAGGTCAGAAAAATCACCGAAACCTAATTGCACACGGGAACCACCCTCGGTACCAAAGTCATTGGTGCTAAAATACGAACCGGAAGGGTCGGGACTCGTCTCTTCCCATTCAAACTGGTAAAAGCCCTCTACTGAAAGGTTGTCCGTAATATCCGCCGACATAGATATCATGTTAACCGGGAGCAAGGCCTCCCTGAGCTCTGAACCGGGCAGGCGAATGGCTGCAACGTCTATTGGATTGAGTGCATTGATGCCGCCCTGGATAAAGGTGCTTTCGCCCCAGTTCAGTACATGCTTACCAAATCTGACTTCGGCAGACCGATTATTAACTTCAAAACGTTTCCAGACATAGGCATCCAGGACATCGACATCTTTCCCGACCAGGTCGATGGCATCATCTGTTAACGGTGTACGGCCAGTACTATTAGTACTGTTGTTTTCATGGTCTACAAACCCCTTGATGCGAAAAAACCCACCGAGGTCACTGGTCTTGTGATTGATCTCGATATCAGTGGTGAATTTAAACACCTCGGAGACGGTGCCGGTCCGGTAATTCAGGTTGCCATCATCGGCATTACAGCCAAAGGCCGTTCCCCCATTGGCAATACAAACCAGATCCTTGTTGGTACGATCCAGGCGCGTGCTGGTGCCATAGGAAAGTGTGGTATCAATATTACCCTTGATCGGCCCGTCATCGAACTCAAAGGCATGGGCCTTGTCGTGCCCACCAGGAAAACAGAAGACCGTTAATGCGGAAACAATACTGACCGCGCCTCTCGAAAAGGATCGACTCATCTAACTCTCCTCCCATCAGTCCGGGTTGTCTGCCATCGCTGTGGCTAATTATTATTGGATAAGAATGCCTAGAAATTATTCCTTATTGTAGGCAGTGTAATACAATATCGACAATTTTGACCAGTTTTTACAAAACTAATTATCACAAACGGGATGGATCTCTATGTTTTTTCACACAATCCCTGCTCAACGGCGATGACCGCCGCTTCAACCCGGGAATGGACAGATAACTTACGCAGTATCGCCTTCACATGCAGCTTGACCGTACCATCTGATATCCCCAGCTCACGGGCTATCACCTTGTTGCTTTGACCCTCGGCCAGATGACAAAGGATTTCACTCTCCCTTGGCGTCAGATCGGAAAATGGCACGGTACCCTGTGAACCCGGCATGTCTCCCTGTACGACCTTCGCCAGCACGCTGGCCAGTTCAGGGGCGACTACGGTCTTGCCGGCAATAATATCGGTTAGTGCGATTACCAGATCATCCGGCTCCATATCCTTCAGCAGGTAGCCCTGTGCCCCGTAACGAAGTGAACGCACCACGTCCCACTCTTCGCGACTGGTTGACAACATGGCGATCGGTGTTGTGATTTTTAGATCCCGAATACGTTTAAGAACGGTGAGGCCATCCATCTTGGGCATACGTATATCCAGCAGGATAATATCCGGCTCCAGGCAGGCCGCCATGCGGATCCCTTCCTCGCCATCGCCCATGGCGTCGGCCACCTCAATACCGCGGTGCTGCAGTAACTCCTGCAGACCACTACGGAACAGGGTGTGATCATCGACTAATAGAACTCTCATAGGCTTCGCATCCTATCTGAACTTATCCCTTCTGGAAACCTTGCGGGCACCTCCATTAACTGTCTTTTTTGCACGATTACGGCGTCAATGTCGTGCTCGAATCCTCATGTATTCTTTATACACTGCGGTTCTGCGCGCGACACTTCCTTGTACTCACATAAAAATCCTAGTTCATGAAGGCGCCCTTCAGTCATTCAATGAAAAGTTCAATTCCACTCGCGTACCCTCGCCTGGCTCGGATTCAACGTTCAACTCGGCATTTATATGTGCAGCCCTTTCCTGCATAACCTTCAGTCCGACATGTTCTCCGGCATCACCCGAGACTTCACCCTCAAAACCATGGCCATCATCTTCAAGCAACAGATCACATTGCCCATTATTTGTAGTACGCAACAACAAACGTACGGTATGCGCATCTGCATGCTTTTTCACATTGGCCAGGGCTTCCTGCACGATACGAATAACCTGCCGCTGGATATGCATCGGTGGACGAAGGTCTTCACAATCGAACTGGCTGAATACCAACAGCTGGTTTTCATCTCTGAATTTTTTCAGGAGATCCGTTAGTGCTGGCACTAAGCCCCTTTCATCGATAGGTGCCCTGAAATGCGCCAACAGCTCTCGCAATTCCACATTTGCCCTGTCTACTCCAGCACGGAGCTTATCCACATCCTTGCTCGCAGACTGCATATTTTCCTTGGCCAGACTGTCCTCAAGCGCCTTGCACTGGAAACGCAGGCTAACCATGCTCTGCGCAAGCGAATCATGTAATTCATGCGCCAGGGTCAGGCGCTCACGAAAAATAGTCTGCTTGTTGGCTTCGTTATCCAGGTGTGCCTTATGCACCGCCATTCCAAGATGGTAGCCAATACTGGTAAAAAGTTCATGCAGGTCATAACTCAGGCTTGCTACCGATTGATCGACAAGAAAATGGTAAGACCCCATCACGTCCCCCTGATGAAGCAGCGGAATAATGATGCATTCCAAAGTACCATCGGTATTATCAGCGTCAGAGAAATCCGCCGATACTTCCGGTGCCGTCACATAGACACTTTTTACGCGAGAATGTCGGCCGGGGATAACCTCTGCCATCGACACCCGCTCTTTAAAATGTTCTTTATCCTGCCCAACCGTATCGATCAGCAACATATCACCGTCATCGGTTGTTAATCGAACCAGTGCAGTATGTGCGTGTGTAATATCTGCAGACAGCTTTAGAAAACGGGTAAGCACTTCCTTTAAATCACGCGACACACTGATCGTGGCAGCAATATCATAAAGAATTTCCAGCAGGCGTGTCTTGCGTGCCATCTGCCTTACCTGATCACTGAATCGGTCATCACCCTCAAATGCGATCTCCTTGTACCAATGCCCCATTTCTGAAAGATCATGCAACAGGCGGGCAAACTCACCACGAATCGGTACATTTAATTCTGCGGAATAATCACCTTCACGCATACGCGCCGCCCAGCTTCGCACCGAATCCATTGGCTTGATCACTTCCCGATAAACCCGCCGGATAAGCACAAGAATCACCGAGCCCCCTATTAGCAACAGGATGATTTGAACAGGAAGAACATAAAGTGTGGATTCCGGATACAGATAAAGAAGCAGTACCGTGATGGCGGCCGCTATAAAGATAACTGCCAGTATGGCCAATAACCTGAAGGCACCTTCGACCAATAACGGGTCACGAAGCCAGGTACTTTTAACAGATAATCTGGGTTTCTCGCGAAAGGGATTCAATTTCATGCGGCAACCCGCCAGATTTGAGATCAGATGTAGCGCTTGGTCTCTTTGCGCCGGCGGCCGGAACGTTGGGTAATCACGCCGACGATGGCACGGTCATTCTCAAGTTCAAGCGTGGGATAACCGTCATGCAAAGGTTGTAAATATTTTTTGCCTTCATGGATACGAAATTGCCGGAAGATATGCCCGCCATCATGCTCGGCAACAACATAACTACCGTTAATAGGCGGCAAGGAGGGATCGACCATGATGATATGACCATCAACAAACTCCGGCTCCATGCTGTCACCCTTGACCATCAGTGCAAAGGGCTCGGCCTCGGTACAGGCGCCGCCTGCGTCAGCAAACCCCAGACTGGATTCATCTATGGCGGGTTGCAGGGGAATAATTTTCTTGGGATTGGACATCCGCGCATTTTATCTGAAAAATCACCCGGGCGTTAATAATTGCATTAAAAATCAACCAGTAAATACTCGTCGCGATTTGAAATATCTGCTACGTTCACAGGCTTAAAAATCATCATCAAATTCAGGGGGAGCATCAACATGATGGAGATGGAATTACTTCAGGAGACCTATTACGGTAATACGCTACTGGCCTGGCTGACTTCACTGGGTATTATTTTACTGTCCGTCATGCTGGGCAAGGTCGTTTACTGGATTTTTTCCAGGGTAGTTCGCGCCTTCACCAGCCGTACGCAATCCCGACTGGATGACATCATCGTCGATATGATCGAGGAGCCGGTGGTATTCACGATTATTGTTACCGGCATCTGGTTCGGCCTCACCATCCTGGTATTACCCGAAATGGCGGCATCCGCCGTTAGCCACTCCTACTCCATCATCCTGGCCCTGTTGATTGGCTGGATGGCCGTAAGACTGTTTGATGCGGTCTACCAGGAATACCTGGTTCCATGGGCCGCCAACACTGAAAACGATCTGGATGACCAGTTGATGCCAATCCTGCACAAGGGCGTCAAACTGACCATCTGGGTACTGGCCGTCATTATCGGCCTGAACAACGCCGGATATAATGTTGGCGCACTCATCGCCGGTCTCGGTATCGGTGGTCTGGCCCTCGCCATGGCCGCCAAGGATACCGTCTCCAACGTCTTTGGTGGTGTCACCATTTTCACCGACAAGCCCTTCCGCCTGAAGGACCGAATTGTTGTCTCGGGTTACGACGGTACAGTGGAGGAGATCGGTGTACGCAGCACCCGTCTGAAAACACTGGCGGGGCGCATGGTCACCATCCCCAACGCCAAGTTTGCAGATGCCCCGGTTGAGAATATTTCAGTGGAACCATCCCGCAAGATCGTGCTGGATCTGGGCATGACATATGACACTACACCGGACCAGATGCAGGACGCCATGGATACCCTGAAGGCCATTGCGGATGCGAACGACAGTACCGAGGAAAAAACCGTTATCGCATTCAATGGCTTCGGTGATTTCGCTTTGAATATCATGTTTGTTTACTACATCCGCAAAGGCGCCGATATTGCTGGCACTCAAACACAAATGAATATGGCCATCCTGCGCCAGTTTAATGAAAAGGGTCTGGAGTTCGCCTTCCCGACACAAACACTTTACAACGTACAGGGTTAGCATCATGAGTAATGAAGTCCTGATCGGCGGTAACGGTGATGTTAAAGTCCTCCTTCCCGGTAAAACCGCCAACCGTCATGGCATGATTGCCGGTGCCACCGGTACCGGTAAAACTGTCACCCTGCAGATTATGGCAGAGGGCTTTTCAAAGATGGGTGTGCCTGTATTCATGGCGGATGTGAAGGGTGACCTCTCCGGCCTTGCACAACCTGGCAAGGAACATCCGAAGGTAAGCGAACGAATTAAAACCATAGGAATCGATAACTTTGCGTTCAGCCCAAACCCCGTCCTGTTCTGGGACCTGTTCAGAAAGTTTGGCCATCCCGTACGTACCACAACATCAGACATGGGACCGTTGCTACTCAGCAATCTGCTGGAGTTGAATGACACCCAGTCCGGTATTTTATATGCCGCTTTCGACATTGCCGATGATAACGGCATGCTGCTGCTGGACATGAAAGATCTGCGCAGCATGCTGAACTGGATGGGGGACAATGCGAAAGACCTGTCCACTGAATATGGCAATATATCCAGGGCCAGTATTGGTGCCATTCAACGTAAACTACTGGTACTGGAGGAGCAGGGAGCCGAGTCATTCTTTGGCGAACCTGCGCTGAAACTTGATGACCTGATGATTACCGATTTCTCCGGACACGGTGTCATCAGTATCATGGATGTCACCAAGCTAATGCACACTTCACCGCGCCTGTATTCCACCTTTCTGCTATGGCTGCTATCCGAACTATTTGAACAGTTGCCTGAAGTTGGTGATGCAGACAAACCCAAACTGGTGCTTTTCTTTGATGAAGCACACCTCATATTTGATCGCGCCCCACGCGCACTCACAGACAAGGTCGAACAGGTCGTCCGCTTGATTCGATCAAAAGGCGTTGGCGTATTCTTCATCAGCCAGAGCCCGTTGGATATCCCCGAAGATATCCTGGGACAACTCGGTGCCCGGGTACAACATGCCCTGCGTGCCTTTACACCCAAGGATAAAAAAGCGGTCAAGGCCGTTGCCGAGACATTCAGGGAAAATCCGGATATCGATACGCGTAGCGTTATTACTGAACTGGGTATAGGTGAAGCACTGGTATCGGTGTTGGATGATAGCGGCAGCCCGACACCGGTAGAACGTGTACTCATACGCCCGCCAGAATCCCGTATCGGACCATTAACCGAAACCGAGAGAAAGGAAACTCTGGGCAGGTCACCACTGAAGGGCCGTTATGACGATGATATTGATCGTGAGTCGGCCTTCGAAATGCTGAAGAAGAAAGTTGAGGAAACAGCTCGAGTTGAAGCGGCTGAAAAAGCCAGGGCTGAACAAGACAAGGCTCAAGCCAAAGCTGACAGGACAACTGGCCGCAGCAGGGGCAGATCTCGTCAGGGACTGGCTGAGACGATGATGAAAAGCGTGGTACGTACCGTGGGCAGTTCACTGGGCCGGCAGATAGTGCGGGGTATCATGGGATCCCTGCTAGGTGGCAGAAAATAGCCTCACCAGGTACTTAATCAATCGCCCGCTAATACTTCCAGGTCCTGGCATAATGCCCTGAGGCGCTGACCTTTATTACCGTCCCCTGGGTAATCGTCCAGCCTTCCAGCCAGCCCAGCTCCATGGATGTACCTGGCCCCCATACCTGACGTTGATCGCCCTTGATAATGCCGCCATTGGCATCCAGCAACAGGACCTTTACATTGTGCAGGGCATTGGCCGTAGGATTCCTGAATATGGCAACCTGACCCTGGCCAAAAAGAGAGGCGCGCTGACTGGCTTCAATCGGTGTTGGCGTGATGCCTACGCCCGATGGCAAACGCTCTGGAGCAAACAGCAGTACGGATAGTGCAATCGCCAAAAATACTGCCAGAAATACCGATACTGCCTTCATCCATACCCCTCCCATTAGCCTTATGAAAGTAGCTTATCATGCCTGCTATACTCAATTCCTCACAGAATACGAGCGATAGCTTTTCCCGATCCCCCGATGCACCCTGCCAAACCTCTTTTCAGCTACCGACGCTACTGGGCACATAAATTTACGCCCGCGCCATTCCTGCCGATGTCGAGAGAGGAAATGGATGAGCTCGGCTGGGACTCCTGTGACGTCATCATCGTGACCGGCGATGCCTATGTCGATCACCCCAGCTTTGGTATGGCAGTCATTGGACGCACACTGGAGGCACAGGGTTTTCGTGTTGGCATCATCGCCCAGCCCGACTGGAGCAGTACCGATGATTTCATGAAGCTGGGAAAGCCGAATCTATATTTCGGTGTGACCGGCGGCAATATGGACTCCATGGTAAACCGCTATACGGCAGAAAGGCGTATCCGCTCCGATGATGCCTATACGCCCAATAGCGAAGGCGGTAAACGCCCGGATCGCGCTACTATCATTTACACACAACGCTGCCATGAAGCCTACAAAGGCGTGCCCGTTATCATTGGCGGTATAGAAGCCAGCCTGCGGCGTATCGCGCACTTTGATTACTGGCAGGAGAAGGTACGCCGCTCCATCCTGCTGGATGCCAAGGCCGATATCCTGCTTTACGGTAATGCCGAACGCGCCATTGTCGAACTCTCCCATCGCCTGGCTGCCGGCGAGACCATCAGTCAGATTCGTGATCTGCGCGGCACCGCGTTTGTTGTTAAAAAGATCCCCGACGACTATGCCATTCTTGACTCCAGCCACATCGACGAACCCGGTGCTATAGAACCTCATATCAATCCATATGCAGACACCACGCAAACAGTCTCATGCAAAACCGGGCAGTCAACAAAACAAACTACTCCGTCAAATGTCGTCTATCTCGAAAAACATCTGCGAGCATTGGATAAACCTCATACGGTCGTCAGGCTGCCTGATTATGAGCAGGTCAAAACTGATCCTGTGTTGTACGCGCATACGTCACGTGTCATTCATCTGGAATCCAACCCGGGCAACGCACGCGCGCTGATCCAACGTCATGGTAAACGTGAAGTCTGGTTGAATCCGCCACCCATACCGTTAAAAACCGAAGAGATAGACCGCGTGTTTGAACATCCGTATCAGCGGGTGCCGCATCCATCCTATGGTGATGCCCGTATACCCGCCTACGAGATGATCCGCTTTTCAATAAACATTATGCGTGGCTGTTTTGGTGGTTGCTCATTCTGCTCCATCACCGAACACGAAGGCCGCATCATCCAGAACCGCTCGGAAAAAAGCATACTCAATGAGATAGAAACTATCCGGGACACCACCCCGGGTTTTACCGGTATCATATCCGACCTTGGTGGACCAACGGCGAATATGTGGCGTCTGGCCTGTAAAGATAAGATTATTGAACAAAGCTGTCGACGTCTGTCCTGTGTGCATCCCGGCATCTGCAAAAACATGGATACCGACCAGATGCCGCTGGTACAGTTATATCAAAAGGCACGTCATATTCCGGGTATTAAAAAGATACTGATTGCATCAGGGTTAAGATACGACATTGCTGTGCAGACACCTGCCTACGTCAAGGAACTGGTCACACACCATGTGGGTGGCTATCTAAAGATTGCACCGGAACATACCGAGGAAGGTCCTTTATCCAAAATGATGAAGCCCGGCATTGGTACCTATGATCGCTTCAAGGTGATGTTTGAAAAATATTCCAAAGAAGCCGGTAAGGAACAATACCTTATTCCTTACTTTATCGCCGCGCATCCTGGCACAACTGACAAGGACATGATGAACCTTGCAATCTGGTTAAAAAAGAACGGTTTTCGCGCCGACCAGGTACAAGCTTACCTTCCCTCACCGATGGCGATGGCCACGGCCATGTGGCATGGCGGTAAAAATCCGCTACATAAAATCAGTCGTACATCTGAAAATGTATTTTCACCCAGGGGTAGAAAACAACGCCGACTACACAAGGCCTTTCTCCGGTATCACGACCCGGAAAACTGGCCTATCCTGCGTGAAGCTCTGAAAAAGATGGGGCGTGCGGACCTGATCGGTAATGGCAAGAGACACCTGGTACCCAGCTTTCAACCACGCGGTACGGGTGCTCAACCCGAGGGCAGGCGTATAAAGGGCAAAGCATTCCTGACTAAACACACAGCCAGGCCCGCAAAAATCAAAGGTAAAAAACGAAGTAAGCCGGCCCGTTAATCCGGCTCTCACTTACAAAGAAGATTCTTCTTCTATCTCCACCGGCTGGGATTGCAAATGCTCAAGATCCAGCATCGCCTGGATATCGGCTAACAAATTATAGGCGTGGGAACGCGCCAACCTGAGGCCTTCCTTGTTGGGGTTATTTTTCAACGCGTCCTGTATACGAGATATCTCACTCAGTAACGCCAGCCAGCTTTTATATTCGTCCGTGTCAGCTGTATTTAGATCTATTTCCATGCGACTACCCGTTGTTACGCCATATTCCTAACATATATTAGAACTATAACCCATAACATATTGATTAATTAAATAATAATCAAGATTATTTTCAATAATCCCGTTGGGTATTAAGGAAATATAATGACCAGAAAGTACTAAATTAATAGAAATAACAATAAGTTAACGGGTCCTGAATTCACCCGGTGACAGAAAAGAGATTTACCTGAACAGGTAATTATTTAACTGATCAATCACATCGCCAACTATGTAGTTGATATAGAGCTTGTGAGCTACTTCTACTTAGAAAAATAGCCCGTGTGTGAATACACAAGCGAACAACAAGAGAACTTCCAAAAATATATACACCACGCCATCATGCTATGAAGGCGTGGTGTACACATCGTACTCCTTAGGGTTTGATATAGGTATAGCCCTTGGCCTGTAAGTGAGCCAGTTCGGCCACACCACTAGGTACGATATCCTTTTGATTAACGTCATGCAGATCTGCTTCAACATCTACCTTGCGACCACGCACAGTATTGGCACAGACATTAAACTTAACACCCTGTCCCTTTAATCCATCAACCGTGGCAATCATCTTGTCACTTGCATTGGCGTTCTTGAATTTCTTCAATTTAGACAGTGAATCAGGGTCAAGCAACAATGCCAGCCCGTTTCCATGCAGAACGACTTTCAGATCCAGGTTTTCAGCGCCCACGGCATTGATATGGTTCTGAATATTCTTCAGCGCACCTGCCTGCTTCTTGGGGTTGTCGTAATTAATGTGATAGACAACTTTCTGCTTGCCATACCCATTGTCCGCATAACTCACCTGCGTACCCATTAACATAAAAAACGCCGTCAGTACTGGTAATAATTTCATTAACTTCATTTCCCTCTCCTTTTCACTTAGTGGTTGTACTGGAACAGTATTGTTCCGTTTATATTGAGATGTAGTTCCATCCCTTATTAATACGCTTGGCAACAAATTCAACAGCGGAAGGCGCTACCTCCACGTCCTGAATCAGGTTTACCGGCTTACCTTCTTGCTTATATCGATATATCGTGTTGTTACAGGCAACAAAATGAAGTGCATCATGCTGTTCAAGCATCTTCCTGATTTGACGTTGATGAGGTGACACATTCGTCCTCATCAGATCGATACCACCCGCACTGGCGACCACGTAAACCTCGGCCTGTGGATTGGTCTTGTTACGCAGTAACTCTTCGGCTTTAACAAGAGTCTTTTGAAATCTTTCCTTGTCCGAGTAGCCGATAAAGATAATACTTTTATCCGGCTCCGCCTGAATTGATGCTGTCTGATGCGACACACCATCATTGATCGTCGAATTATACCAGCCAAGTGAAAAACTGCCGACCGCCAGCAACAGCATGGCCGCCACTTTACCCGCAGTATGAAACCATCCTCCGCTCAGCCCGGGTCTTGATGACTGTTCCAGCGGGTAAGCATGTTTCACCAGGCCCTTGACCCGACGTATATCGCATAACTCCGCCTGTAATTCAGGGCTGGCCTCGATATCCTCAAGCAGATGCGGGACATCTTCAGCATCCAGTTGATTGTCAGCCAATGCATGTAGCATCTCGCGAGAAGTTTCTTTTTTCATTTGACTCTCCTCAGTAAGGGCTGCCTTTCCATGGGGACAGCTTTAAGATGAAAAAGACTTTCCTTTAAGGACTTTCTTGCCCTGCTCAACCGGCTCATCACCGTACCGACAGGAATCTCGAGTATTTCCGCAACTTCGTTATAGGTGAATTCCTCGAGATCGACCAGCGTAATCACCTGTCGCTGACCAACAGGTAACTGACCGATCGCAAACCTGACAGCGTCTACAATCTGTAGTTTGGTGAAGTCCACTTCAGGCGATAACTCATCGACTATCTGTACAGTATCCAGGTCGGTTGCAGGGCGATTACGTCGCAGGTACTCCATCCAGGAGTTATGCAGGATACGATATAACCATTGCTCGAGTTTGGCATGATCTTTTAGTTGATCCTTTTTACTGATTGCCCTGGACAATGCATCCTGTATCAGATCGTCTGCCAGCATGGCGTCCCCACACCAGGAGTACGCCAGCCGATACATGCGGTCCCGGTGTTGCGCCAGTTGCCTTTTAAATCCAGGAAATATCATCTAGCCCCCGTTTGCTTTACAGTAATGATGCGTGAGGTAATGGATTTATTCCATTTTTAGATAAAAAAAAGGAATTCTGGCGTAATTTGTGAATTTTTCGCTTTTTACTGCTCGCTACTAACCTCTTCCTGTTGTTGTAGCTCCCACATATTCCTATATGCCCCCTCCCGGGAGATCAGGTTCTGATGCTGTCCGCGCTCAATGATGCGACCTGCCTGCATGACAAGGATTTCATCGGCATCAACAATCGTGGACAGGCGATGCGCTATCACCAGTGTGGTGTGTTCTTCGGCAACTTCCTTCAGCGCTTTTTGAATCTCGCGTTCGGCGTGCGAGTCCAGTGATGAGGTCGCTTCGTCGAAGATGAGGATACGTGGGCCTTTGAGTATGGCACGGGCAATGGCAACGCGCTGTTTTTCACCGCCGGAGAGTTTCAGGCCACGTTCGCCGACAACGGTTTGATAGCCATCTGGCAGGCTTTCGATAAAGTGGTGAATATGTGCCTTGCGGGCCGCGTTGATAATCTCGACTTCGGTAGCGCCAGGCCGCGCATAGGCGAGGTTGTAATGAATAGTATCGTTAAATAGCACCGTATCCTGCGGTACGATACCAATGGCCTGTCTCAGGCTGGCCTGTGTAACCTGACTGATGTCCTGGCCATCTATAAAGATACCGCCACTACTAACATCATAGAAACGAAACAACAGCCGGGCCAGGGTTGATTTGCCCGCACCACTGGCGCCAACAACAGCAACCTTCTTGCCCGGTAGTACGGCGAATGAAATATCTTCGAGTATCTGGCGGTCTGCATTGTAGGCAAAGCCAACATCCTCAAACCTCACTTCACCTTCCTTGAGCAATAGATCTTTTGCACCAGGATGATCTTTAATCTCCGGCTCCCTCTCCAGCAGACGCAGCATACGGTCCATATCGGCCAGCGCATATTTAATCTGCCGATAGACGATGCCGAGAAAACCCAGTGGCAGGAATAGCTGGATCAGGAAGGCATTCACCAGTACCAGGTCACCCAGACTCATATTACCTTCAACCACACCATTGGCAGCAAATACCATAATGAATGTCACACCGATGGCGATAATAGAGCCCTGTCCGAAGTTCAGGGCAGACATGGAAGTCTGGCTTTTGACGGCGGCGTCTTCCCAACTACCGAGTGTCTCATCGTAACGCTTGAGCTCCAGCTTTTCGTTACCAAAGTACTTTACGGTTTCATAATTGATGAGACTGTCCACCGCCTGCATGGATGCCTGTGAATCCATCTCGTTCATCTTCAGGCGGTGAATCATGCGCCATTCGGTCACCATCAGGGTGAAGATAATATAAACCACGACTGTCGTTAAGGTAACGACCGCAAATTGCCATTCATAGTTGATGAACAGAAAACCGGCCACCAGTAGAAACTCGATACTGACAGGAATGATATTAAAGGTCAGGTAATTGAGGATAGAACTGACACTTTGCGCACCGCGCTCCAGATCCCGTGTCAGTGCGCCTGTCTTGCGCTCAAGGTGATAACGCAATGACAGGTCATACAAATGCCCAAGCACATGATTACCGACATGCCGCATGGCGCGGTAACGCACACGGGCAAACAGGGCATCTCTTAGTTCGTTAAACAATGAAGCAGACAGCTTCAAAACTCCATAAGCCACCAACAACATGACAGGCAACTCAAGTAACTGCGTTTCCGGCTTATCCAGCCAGTCCACGATTTCCTTGAGTGCAAGCGGGATGCCGATGCTGGCCAGCTTGGCCAACACCAGACTGGCCAATGCCATGAGTACCCGCCCACGGTAATCCCACAAAAACGGTGCGAGTTTTCTCAGGTTATTCCAGTCGTCGCGGTCTTTATGGGGACGCTCGGTATAGGCGTGAAAATGGGCCATGTGTTAGTTAAATCTTGTAAAATATCGATCCCGAAGAGATAAGCAGCATAACGAGTATTCAACACAATGAAAATCACCTACGGCATATTAGGCTTACTGTTTGTTGCCATCCTCATCACATGGGCGCTAATGCCCGATATATCGAATGACGACCGCACCATCACCACGCTACCGTGGATCATCAAGACTGACGACCAGGGCGGCTCCAGCGTGTTTGGACTGGAAATACAAAAGGCCACGGTAAGACAGGCGCAAACATTGTTTAATGACGAAGCCGAATTTGCCATCTTTGAGGACAAGGATGGAAAACGATCACTGGAGACGTTTTTTAACTATACACAGATTGCCGGCCTGCAGGCACGTATCACACTGACCCTGCAAACGACACCTGCCGACCTGGACACACTGGCATCCCAGGCCATCGATAAAAAGGGACAGGCCAGCAATAGCTATAAGCTGGTACTACCGACTGACCTGAATGAAACATTGCTTGACTACAAATATAGCAGTCTGACTTATCAGCCAAAAATCAAGATAGAGCCGGACATTCTGCGAGCCCGGTTTGGCAGCCCTGACAAAGTGACTGTGGCCGACGATGAGATACAACAGTGGCTATACCCTGCCAAGGGTCTTACCCTGTTCGTGGCAGAGGACGAAAAACCGGTTTTCCAGTATGTCAGGCCCGACCAGTTTGACCTGAACACCGATAATCCTGACCCCAGTCAAAATAATCAACCGGTATCAGGCATAGACTGATTAATTATTATTAAAATATCAAGGGGGACTAAATCTTGGCAAATATAGAAATATACTGCAGTGGTTTCTGTGGCTACTGCCTGATGGCGGAAAAACTACTCGAAAGCAAAGGCGCAAAATACAAAGTGCTACGCGTAGATAACGACAGCAAGCTTTTTGAAGAGATGATCTCGCGCAGCCAGCGCCGCACCGTGCCCCAGATTTTTATTGATGATAAACATATTGGTGGCTATACCGACATTGCGCAACTGGACAAGGAAGGCGGGCTGGATCCATTACTGGCGGAGTAATCACATCGATTACCTGTCCCACACGGATTACTCAGTGACAGGGATACTAATCTACCCGCTGAATTCTCAGTCTTTCTTCTGGCAAACCCTTTTCCAATAGCCGCTTTTCAAGGTTGGCTACCATACCCTCCATGCCTGACAAATAAACATCGCTGGCAGCAATCAGTGCATCGTCCCTTTTATCCAACCCGGCTAAATACTGATCACATATCTTTGCCTTTTCGTCACCATCACAATCGATTGGTATGCAATACTGAAATGCATGGTAATGCAGGTTATCGATGGCATCGGACCATGCACGACAGACATTATGCATATAGTCTGTTTCCGGATCACAGGAGATACGATATAGATGTATGTCCTGCTGCACATCAAGGGCAATTGCATGCTCTATCAAACTCTTAACGCCAGCAAACCCGGTATCGTAGGCAATAAATATTAGAGATCGTTGTGATTCCTCATCCAGAATGAATTCCCCGGTTGGGCCCTTCACTGTTACTGCGTCATTCAAATTGAGATTATAAAACAGGAATTCACTGAAGCTATCGCCCTCTGTACAACGCACATGAAACTCAAGCACCATACCGTTACAGGGGCAACTGGCGACCTGCAATATTTTTGCGCTACCGTCCGGCAATTGAATCTTCACGCTTTGTCCGGCAAGGAATCGTAATGTATTGGTTCTGGGTGTACGTAGCCGCAGGATAATTACACCTTCCTTGATGATGTCGATCTTTCTAACACGCGCCGTAATTTCCTGGTATGGCACATCTGCGACACTGCTGAATTCAGCTGCCTCTACCAATAAATCAGACTTTGCCTCACATACACACGGCAGGAAATAGCCAGCGTCTTTATCTGCACCGGATAAGTTATATTCACTGAATTGCATCCTGCTCACCTCTCCCGATACCAGGCGCACCTTACATCCACCACATGAACCATTATCACATTGATATTTAAGGTTATGCCCGGCACGTAGTCCGGCCTCAAGAATGGACTCGTTCTCGTGCGAGGTAAATCGATGACCACTGGGCTGTATGGTGACTGTATATTCCATGGCAAGAGTATATCTATCGCTTGTCCAGCAACGTATCGAGGTGTTCGAATACCGGATCGGTCACGGGTTTTAACTTCTTGCGCATCAGCGTACCTTCTGCCGTTGTCTGTGCAAAGATATCGGCGACTACAGCCTCGGACAGCTGTGCCAGCCATGCCATGGATTCCAGCAACTGTCGCACATCAT
>JAPHTU010000356.1 GCA_026196145.1 Gammaproteobacteria bacterium | reverse complement strand
TACCCGTGACGGGAAGATGGTGGGTACACCTTTTTATGTCAGTCCGGAGCAGGCGCTGGGCGGGAAAATTGATTCCCGCAGTGACTTGTATTCCCTGGGTATTCTGTTGTACGAGATGCTTGAAGGAAAACGGCCCTTCACTGGTGAGAACTCCATCAAGATAATGATGGCGCATGTCAATCAGCCTGTACCTTTGCTATCCCAGAGGTGGGATGTCATCAATGACGTGCTTGCGCCTTTGCTGGCCAAAAACCCTGATGATCGTTTTTCATCGGGCAGGGAGGTTGTTGAAGCGCTCTACGGTCTTTATCCGGATGATGTTCCTGTCGCCTTGCTAGACTACTAGCCCGTGTCACGGCTTGTTTTAGCGCATGCTATGTAGGCTGCCCTGATGCCAGATAGAAGCGGTTTGGTTTCATTGCCTATTCTTCGTATACTGTCCTTTATTATAAATGGCTACCTGGGTGAATCGCCATGCAAATTACCATCAAGAGCAACCTGGAGGATTTGATACCGCGTTATCTGGAGAATCGCCAGGCTGAACTTGAACAGATGGCCGATCTTCTCGGTGCTGCTGATTTTGATTCAATTAGAGGTGTGGCTCATAATATGAAAGGCATAGGTATACCGTATGGGTTTAAGTATGTGTCCGACCTTGGTCTTGAGCTGGAAACCGCAGCAAAAGCCCATGATGCCGACCAGTTGCGATTACTGCTTGGTCAATACAAAACCTACCTGGATGAACTGGAAATTGTCTACCAGTAGTATTTCCGGTTATCCGATTCATTATCGAATGCATAGCGGCCTGGGCTCAACTGACAGAATTGTATGAATATACTAATAGTCGATGACTCGGAAGATTACCGTATGCTGCTGCAACGCTGGATTGGTGAAGCCTTCCCGGATGCGATGATTACCCAGTATGATCCGATAGCGAAAGGCATGCCGGGAGCTGAATATCCCTGGGGTGACTATGATGTGCTCATTCTCGACTATCAACTGGATCAAGATAGTGGTGTAGACGGACTGGACTGGCTGGCTGAATTCAAGAACGATCCGGAATTCCCGGTTACTATTTTTCTGACTGGCCAGGGCGATGAGTCTCTTGCTGTGAAGGCGCTAAAGTTAGGCGCAGAAGATTACCTGAGCAAGGCCAGTGTTACCGAGGAAAAATTGAAACTGGCTATTGATGATGCATTACAGGCCAAGGCAAGGCGGCCAACACCTGCTCATCGACTGGTAGACTCACATGATCGCCTGGAAGCCAGGCCCAGTGCCCAGTTTCAGCCGTTTTTTTCGGAAAAAGAGGTCGCCCTGGGTAATGTCTCGGTGGGGAGATACAGGTTAATCAAACTGATTGCCTATGGTGGCATGGCAGCGCTTTATCTGGCGACAGATGAAAGAGATGGTTCACAGGTGGCCATCAAGATACTGGATACCTCGCAACTCACTGACCAACGTACACTGGGTCGTTTTATTCGTGAATACTATCTGATGGCCGAGCTGGAGCATCCCAACCTGATCAAGGTATTTGAACAGGGTTACCGGGGGCCGTTAGCCTACATCACGATGGAGTACCTGCCCGGCGGAGATTTATATGATTATATGGAAAGTGGCGTTGATCTCGTAACGGCAACCGCCCTGATACGTGATATTGCCGGTGCATTGAGTGTTATGCATAAGGCAGGAATTGTGCACCGTGATCTTAAGCCCAAGAACATCATGTTCAGGGCCGATGGTAGCCTGGCAGTCACTGATCTGGGTGTATCAAAGAAACTTTCTGAAAATGTGGAACTTACCTATAGCGGTGAGATTGTAGGGACACCTATTTATATCAGCCCGGAGCAAATTCTGGGTCGTGAGATAGACCATAGGAGTGATCTGTATAGTCTGGGCGTTATTTATTTCGAGCTGGTCTCTGGAGAACGGCTGTTTATGGCTAATTCACCAACGGCATTAATGTACAAGCATGTACACGAAGAGCCCAGGCTAATAGAAGGTGTCCCGGACAAGCTAAACGCAATTATACAGCACATGCTAAAAAAGGATCCGGATGAGCGATACCCGGATGCGGAAATATTACAGTTGCAGTTGAAAATGCTGTAGCGACCGTTATATTTTCCCCAGTCGTTAGTGATGAGTGGTAACGCAGAACGACAACAGCTCTGTATAATCCCAAAACACCTGATGACAATACAAGCTGATCTGTGACAAACATAAATAATCTATTGCGGGTCTGGATGGCTACAGTCTGCCAAATGCTGCCCGGAGTGGACAAAGGTCTTGTCGTGTTGTCAGCAATAAATGGTCAAACGATGAATCCTGTTGCATGGCCGGATATCGAATCTATCGACAGTGATCAGCTGGCGATAGCACAACATGCAATGTCAACCGGAGCCCGGGATCTGCAGAGCCATGCGGCCCGGTCTGGTAAATTTATTGATTACAGTTATCCCATTGTTATCAATAATAATGCCTTTGCGGTTGCCGTCTTCCGGGTGGCCGGTGTCAATGAGGCTCAGCAGGTCGCTTTCACGCAACTGCTGGCGTGGTCTGTGGTGTGGCTGGAAATATTATTAAATAATCAATCAGGCCGCACCACTGAATTATCAAACAAGGTTGTGGCGGTGCTGATGGCATCTCTGCAGCATGAATCATTGTTGCTCTCTGTAAACGCCGGCATTAATGAAATTGTCCAACAATTTGATTGCGATCGTGCCAGCATTGGCCTGTTACAGGGTAAATCTATCGAGGTGTTGGCGGTGTCAGGTATGGCACATTTCGACCGGCGCTCAAACCTCGTAAAAGACATACGCACGGCCATGCATGAGTCCAGTATGCTCGGACGTATGTACTGTTATCAACCTGCGCAGCCGGTAGATGATTCTCCTGCAGCACATGCGCGGTTGGCAGCAACACATGCCCGGCATGACGTATGTTCCTTTCCGTTATATGTACAGCAAAAACCGGTCGGTGCAGTTGTTCTGGAAATGTCCGGTGCTGGTAATAGCGCCTTGCCGGATAGTGAGGTTTGTGAGCAGTTGGGCCGGTTGCTGGGTGCTGTGCTGGATATCCAGAAACACCGTGACATGTCATGGGCCGGCAGGCTGAAAGTGAAATTGGCCCATTATGCCGGACGACTGGCCGCCTCGGGAGAATACAAGTTCAAGGCAGGTGTGGTGTTTTCCCTGCTGCTGCTGACGATACTGATCCTGGGTAGCGGCGAATACCGTATTGCCAGTGATGCACGCCTGGAAGGTCGCATACAGCAGGCGATTGTGTCCCCCTATGATGGTTTTATCTCAGCTTCCTATTCCCGCGCCGGTAATGCCGTACAGGCGGGGCAGGTCATGGCGGAGCTGGACAATCAAGAGCTTCAGCTTGAGGCGGCTGAGCTGGCTGGCAGAATACAGCAACTTTCCAGGCAACATAGAAAATCGTTGGTCGAGGGCGACCGTGCCCAGGTAAATATACATAACGCCGAGATTGAGCAGGCCAAAGCGGAACAGAAACTGGTGGCTATGCACCTGAGTCGAACCAGGTTGCTTGCGCCATTTGACGGTATTGTTGTGACGGGTGATTTAAGCCGTTCACTTGGCGCGCCAATCGAACGAGGACAGGTACTGTTTGAAATTGCACCTTTGAATCAATACCGGGTGGTGTTGTCAGTCGACGAGCGGGACATTCGCTATATAAAAACCGGTCAATCGGGTTCCCTGACTCTGTATGCTATGGCTGGCGACCCGGTACCTTTTACTGTGACAAATATATCGACTGTCGCAGGACCTGAACGGGATTATGTTAATTTTCTTGTCGAGGCAAGTATCGATGGTCCGGTAGATCATTTGCGACCCGGTATGCAGGGCACGGGAAAAATATCCGTTGGAGACCACAAGCTGATATGGATATGGACCAGGCGTATGGTTGACTGGCTGAAAATCCGGCTTTGGTTGTTGCTGCCGTAAGCATGTCTTCTGACGATGAAGCCTGGCAAAAGATTGGTCTGTTAAGACCCCGGTTAAGAACTCATGTGCAGATTTTTCAGCACCAGTATCGTGGTGAGCCGCGGGTGGTTTTACAGGACAGTGCATCTTCAAGACATTACTTATTAGACCCGTTGAGTTATCGCTTTGTTAGCATTCTGGATGGTGAGCTAACGGTAGCCCAGACCCTGGACAGGTTGCAGCAGGATAGCGGTCAGCCGGTTCCTGGCCATAACGAGATCATGGAATTACTCGGTAGTTTGTATCGTGCAGATATGCTGCAATTTGAAGGCAGTAGCGCATCAGCCGAGGTGCTGGAACGTATTCAAAAACAAAGACAGCAAGCCTTTCTGCAACGACTGCTGAAACCACTTGCCATCCGTTTCCCGCTATTTGATCCAGACCGGCTATTAACCGGGACACAGGACTACTTCCGCCCGTTATTAACTCAAGCCGGGTTTCTGGCCTGGTCTTTCACAATGCTTGTTGGGCTGATGTTTGCTGTCAGTTTCTGGCCTGAACTGATGGACTATTGGGCTGCACATGAGTTCGATCCACGACATATTTTTCTATTGTGGATCATGTTCCCTGTTGTGAAGGCCCTGCATGAAGCAGGCCATGCCATGGCTACCAGGGTGTGGGGCGGAGAGGTTCATGAGGTGGGGATAATTTTACTGGTGCTGATACCCATACCCTATGTTGATGCGTCTGCGGCCAGTGCCTTTGAAAACAAGCATCAGCGTATTGTTGTCAGTGCCGTCGGTATCATGGTTGAGTTATTCCTGGCCGTGCTCGCATTTCTGGTCTGGATAGCTGTTGATGATGGCGTACTAAGGGAACTTTGTTTTAGCGTGATGTTGATCGGTAGCATATCAACCCTGCTTTTTAACGGTAATCCATTGTTACGCTTTGATGGATACTATGTGCTTTCCGATCTTATTGAGATTCCCAATCTGGGCGCGCGCTCCAATCGGTATCTTGCTTACCTGGTCGAGCGTTATGCATACCGGATGGATGAAGCCCAATATCCTGCGGCGACGGCAGCCGAGCGTAGCTGGTATTTTTTCTACGGCCTGGCATCGTTTATATACCGTATCCTGATTGTGCTGGTGATTGCGTTACTGGTAGCCGGAAAAATGTTTATATTCGGCGTGCTGCTGGCAATCTGGGTATTGCTGGTACAATTTGCACTACCGACTGGTAAATATTTACTCGCGATATCCAGCCGGCCTTATTACGCGCCGTATCGAAAACGAATTGTGGCTGTGCTGGGTTCGATCACGTTATCAGTTTATTTGCTTGTGTTTGTGTTGCCGATGCCGGCATGGACAACTGCTCAAGGCATTCTGACGGTTCCCGAGCAATCAATATTGCGCGCGCACTCGGAGGGCTTTATTGATAGCTTGCTGAAATCAAATGGCTCGCATGTCAATATTGGCGAACCCTTGCTTAAGCTGGCTAATCCGCTAATAGCCAGGGATGTCGCCGTTATACGGGCGCAACTTCACGGCCTGCAATATCGTCAGCAATCTGCCTTTGTCAGGGATAAAGTGACATCGGCGATGCTTGTTGATGAAATTAATTCACTGCAAGCCCGGCTGGATGAGTTAATGATACAACAGGATAACTTGACCGTTTCTAGCCCGGTTGCAGGCACACTGGTTATTCCCAATGCAAGTGATGCACAGGGCCGGTTTGTCAATAAAGGTGACATGCTCGCATATGTGCTTGACCATGATGTCTCAAAAGTCAGGGTGGTCGTGTCTCAATCCGATGTAGACCTGATCAGGAGAGGGACGCTTTCGGTTAAGGTCAGACTACCCAGCAAGCCACAGACTGAACTGGACGCGCGTATTGAACGTGAAGTGCCCGCGGCGAGGCAGCAGTTGCCCAGTCGAAGCCTGGGGTCACAGGCCGGCGGTGATATTGCCGTCGATTCCCGGGATACTGAGGGTCTTCGTACCATAGGGACGGTGTTTGAGTTTGATGTTATCCTACTGGGAATAATAGAAAATCCATACTATGGCAGCAGGGTCTATGTGCGTTTTGAGCATAATAGTGAGCCGATAGCCAATCGCTGGTTGCATTATTTGAATAATCTTTATCTACAGTGGTTGGCGGGCGTTAATAATGATAACGGGGTGCATAGTGATTGAGGTTATGGCCTGTAAAAGAATTCAATGACTTAATTGACTGAATGATGAGCAAATATTCAAGAAATGCCGTCTTGTTGTCCGTACTGTTATGCGGGCAGGTTCAGGCAGAAGACTTTCCCCTGATGGACTGCGTCATTACGCCATCGGCAACCGCAGAAGTCAGCACGCCCGTTACCGGGGTGATTGAAACGATGAATGTCGTACGCAGTGACTATGTAACAAGCGGACAAATCATAGCCCAGCTTGACGCGCATGTTGAGCGGGCGACAGTCGAACTGGCGGAATACCGCTCAACCATTACCAGCCCGATTCACCAGGCAAGAATAAAGCAGAAATTTGAACAGAAAGACCGCAAAAGAGCCGCCGACCTGTACCTGAGTAAGGCAGCATCCGAACATGACGACGAAGTAAAGCAGCGGGATGCCGAGTTATCCAGATGGAAGCTGCAGGATGCATATGATCAGCTGCGCCAGCGCGAACTGGAACTTACCAGGGCGGTAAAAAACCTGGAGCAAAAAACAATACGTAGTCCAATTGATGGCTATGTTGTGCAGCGTTATAAAAATCCGGGTGAATATGTCGAGGACCAGCCACTGGTCAGGGTGGCAACACTCGATCCCTTACATATCGAGGCAATTGTTCCGATGAGTTTTTTTGGCCAGATAGAAGGTGGGCTGGCTGCCTATATTTACCCGGAAACGGCAGCCGAAGACGAACAGTTTATCGCGCATGTCGATATTGTCGACGCCATGGGAGATGCGGCAAGTGGCACATTTGGTGCGCGCCTCAAGCTTGCAAATCCGGATTCAAGGATTCCAGCAGGTCAGAAATGTAATATTCGATTCCTTGATCGTAACAGCAAGCACTCTAAAGTAGATGAATACCGGAATCGTGTTAAAAAACCATCCGGCAGTATCTCACCGGAAGTACCTGTAGTCGCCACTGATACGATAAATGGTCTACCCGACGACACGCCCGTCATAATGAGTGAGACCTCAAAAGTGGTTGAGGAATCAATGCATCAAGTTCCTGCAACTAGTCAGCGAGCACCACTAGCAAGCTGTTATACGGCCGGCCCATTCCCTGACAGGAAGCAGGTCAATACGCTTGTCGACAGGCTGGGTGATACGGTTACTTCGTCTGTTCGCCCGGATAATCGCTCGGAAACCGTGATTGGCTATATAGTGCTTAGCCAGAAATATACCGAGGTTGATTATAATCTTACCCGGCATTTCAAGGAAAGCGGGGTCAAGAATCTCGTATACCTTGGCAAGGGTCCCTATGCTGGTCGGCTTTCACTAGGTGTTTACAAGGGTGAGAAGGATGCCAGGAGGCGTTCACAGCAACTGGCAGCGCGTGGTCTGAAATCAATTGTTGAGCCCAGAACCCGCAGTGTCACCAGTTATTGGCTGGATATGAATTACCTGGATACGGCGCAGGTCAGCCTGGTTACCTCGCTGGATCTGCCGGAAAGTACCTCACTTACCACAATCGAATGCGGGCTTCTCTCGCAGAATAATAGATAGTGTAAACGGGCCATTTTGCACAATTATTCCCATGCCAATACCTAAAATATAAAGAGTTGTTAAACAATTGATGTCACTTCAGGAGTTATCCGACAGGTGTTTAAACAGCAATTAAAAAAGACAGACTCGGGTCGTAGCACCTTCCGCCCGCTGGAGGTGCTTGAGCCTCGTATTATGATGTCTGCCGACCCCCTGGGCCTGCCCGCAAACGAATTATCCCAGGATCCGGTCAAGCATCTGTCTGAGCACCCGGGAATTGCCCCCGTCAACACACTGCAAGGGCTGCTGGATATAAGCCCGGATCCATCGTCGGCCAGTTCGCCAGCCGTGTTAACGTCTCAACTTCCACCGTCATTAGACCTGGATCTGTTACCGCCAGTAGAGGGGGCTAATTCGACGGATGCCGAGGGCACAAAAGAAATCGTATTCATCGATTCACGGGTGGATGATTATCAGTTGATGCTGGATGACTTAATGCAGGACAGCGGGGACGGTGAGCTGGAAGTCTTTATGCTGGATGGTGATATTGATGGCATCGGGCAGATTAGTGATTTTTTGCAGCAGTATACCGATGTAGATGCAATCCACGTGATTTCTCATGGCTCTGACCAGGGTGTACAAATAGGAGACACCTGGCTGACTCAGGATAATTTATCCAGCTACAGTGAAGCCATCCAGGCATGGAGTGATTCGCTTTCAATTGATGCCGACCTGCTCATCTACGGCTGTAATCTCGCTGCCAGTGCTGACGGAGTGAGTTTAATCGACGGTCTCGGTAGTTTAACGGGCGCGGATGTTGCGGCATCCGATGACCTGACAGGCCATACCCTGTTGGGCGGTGATTGGGACCTGGAGCACCGGGCTGGTGATATCGAGACGGATGTTGCTTTCAGTACTGAACTGCAAAACGCCTGGAGCGGATTACTGGCCGAAACCGTGCATGAATCCTATGAAACGGGTACTGATTCTTTTGAACTCAGTACCAGTCAGTCCTGGGGGCAGACGTTTGTCGATACAGATGGTGCGGGCACCTTCACGGTAAATCGGATCAGCGTCTGGATGATGGAGAACAACAGTGCCGACAAACCCGTTACAGTTTCTCTTCGTGATGACTGGGCTGGTACCACGATCTATGGAAGCGGTACCATCGATTCAGATGCGCTGTCTGACAGCCCGGTTTTTGCACGCTATGATTTTGATTTCGCCGACGTGACACTGGACTACGGTACCACCTACTACATCCGCATTGATTATGACTCGGCTTCGGGAAAGGTTTTTGTAGAGGGTAATAACACCACTGGAACCTATGCCGGGGGAGATCTGCTGGATAATGGCGCGGCGCAGGCTGGGCAGGATATGAAATTTCGCGTGAGTGAGGTCACTGGCAATACTCCACCAGTACTGACAGGCGACTTGACGGCGATGGTTGATGAGGCGGGCACATACACCATTCTGGCCGCGGACCTGGGTTACACCGACCCGGACGATGGGGATGCAGGCGTGACTTTCACCACTAGTTCTGCCACTAACGGCAAGATCCAGGTGGGTGGTGTAGATGCCTTGACG
>JAPHTU010000171.1 GCA_026196145.1 Gammaproteobacteria bacterium | reverse complement strand
TCTTTGAATGGAAAAGCATTTAAAGGCTGTACCAGTATAATGAAATTGGCCACCGCGACACCAAGAAAACTGGGGACGGTGCTGTACAGCAAAAGCACACAACATGCCTGTCAGGGTGTTTTATATCATGGAACAGAGAAAGGTAAGCACAAAAAGAAAAAGCGCGGTGGAATTTCTCAGGATGGTAACAGTCTTTATTATTCTAAGAAAGCAAAGCAACCTTGGCTGTTGGTTTCTTATTTACCTGAATTCTTGAATGAAGCGAAGAAAATAGTCCGATTGTATCGTTATCGTATGCAAATTGAGGAAGGATTTAGAGATACTAAGAACCAGCAATACGGAATTGGTTTGGCTCAGGCTAAATCAAAATCAGCCAAACGATATAACAATTTATTATTAGTTGCTGCACTGATACTCTTTTTATTATGGTGCGTTGGCAAAGTTGCCGTTGATAAAAAATATCACTATCATTTACAAGCAAATACAATACGTAATAAAGCTGTGCTTTCAAATATTTACATTGCGATGCAAATTATTAATGATAAACGTTACAAAATAAAAAAGAAGGAACTCAGAATGGTTTTTGAGCAGATATCAAAATTTACAAAGAAAATTAATGATGTTGCTTAAAAAATTCGTGGGGATCCCTCAGATACTAAATATGATGTAACTATTCAGTATAAATTTTTAAAAAAGATGAAAAAAATGTCTTGACAGACTTTTTATGCAACTTTTGAAAATTTTACTGAGTTGAGAATACATCTTTATTATAGTGTTAAGCGATCAGATTGATCCACAGAGATCTTTTTACAATTAAAAGCTCTTCCGTGGAGTCATTGAATTTATATTGGCTTAAATCGAACGACAGATCGAAATGAGAATAAAAAGCTCATGATACAATTGCTGTACTAATAGCAATTGGAAACTTGAGTGAAACTAGACGGTATTGATATTGATGGCACACTGAAAGAGCTTGAATCAACACTCGCCAGTGAGAAAGATTTGTCGCCATCTTTAAAGTCAATGATTGGCATATTGATTTTAATTGTCAAACTGTTGACCAACCGCATGGGGTTAAATAGCAGCAACAGTAGTAAGCCACCGTCAAGCGATCCTAATCGACTTAAAACGACTAGAAAGAAATCTGAAAAAAAGCCTGGCGGTCAAAAAGGTCATATAGGGACAACGCTCAAACAGATAGAAGAGCCTGATGATATTGAGGTTATACAAATTGATCGTAGAAGTATACCAAGAGGTCACTATAAAGAATTAGCTCCAGAAATACGCCAGGTATTTGATATTGATATATCACGTAATGTCATTGAATATCAGGCTCAGGTTTTACAAAATGAAAATGGCAAACAGTTTGTTGCACCATTCCCTAATGATGTCACAAAAGCGGTTCAATACGGTAAGACATTAAAAGCACATGCAGTTTACATGTCACTGTATCAACTATTACCTTACAAACGAGTGGAAGAATATTTTACAGAGCAGTTACAAATACCCATCAGTCAAGGCTCACTGTTTAATTTTAATAAAGAAGCCTTTAAAAACTTAGCTGGTTTTGAGCAGATCGCAAAAGATAAATTAGCATCATCCAAAATTGTTCATGCGGATGAGACGGGCATTAATATACAAAGCAAACGACGCTGGTTACATTGTGCCAGTAATCCATTATGGACTTACTTCTTCCCCCATGAAAAACGAGGAACTGAGGCCATGGATGAAATGAATATCATCCCTCGGTTTAAAGGGATCTTATGTCATGATCACTGGAAACCTTATTATCGTTATGATGGTTGTTTGCATGCATTATGTAATGCACATCATTTGAGAGAGTTAACCAGTGCCCATGAACAAGATAAGCAAGAATGGGCTGGCATGATGAAAACATTACTTGAAGAAATCAATGTTGCCGCTCATGAGGCGGGTAATTCTCTTAGTAAAGAAAATGCCGAAACCTATCGGAAAAAGTATCGGTTGTTGCTGAAAAACGCAGAAAAAGAATGTCCACCACCGGATGAAACTCAGCGAACCGGTAAACGGGGACGAATTAAAAGAAGTAAAGCACGAAACTTACTGGAAAGATTGATTAATTACGAAAATGACGTGCTGCGATTTATGGAAAATCCTGATGTGCCTTTTACCAATAATCAAGGTGAAAATGATATCAGGATGACTAAAGTACAACAAAAAATATCAGGATGCTTCCGAAGTCAGGAAGGCTCTGAGATATTCTGTCGTGTGCGTGGTTATCTGTCAACATGCCGGAAACATGGGGTGAGTTCCAGTCATGCGATGGAAATGTTATTTGAGAAAAAGCTACCAGATTTTATCTGATGGTTTTTAAATAAAAAATTACGCTGAATAATTACATTTGCTTTTGCTTTAATTTTTTTGGGAGTTACAGCATTTTTAGGGTATGAAACGGTATCTGAAATTCAAAATAGTCGTTCATTTTCTTTTTTTAGCGCGGGAATGACAGGATTTATGGCACTAATATTTGGCTTAGTCAGTTTTGCAATACTCGCCTTTGCGCTTC
>JAPHTU010000119.1 GCA_026196145.1 Gammaproteobacteria bacterium | reverse complement strand
TGATTAAGCATTCTCGAATACTTTTGCAGTCTTATGTCCGACCACAGAATTCGTTCTGTTCGCTCTTCTCTTCTGTGGGTTCTTCATGACATGAATTTACTTGATCCGCTTCAGCAGTCAAGTTGAGCACCAGCTTCTCCAATACATCACAGGCGGAAACTATGCCTACCAGCCTTTTCTTCTTTCCCTTGACCACGATAACCGGCATGCTGGTACTGGGATTTTTCTCCAGAAGCCCCAGTACCTCGGGAAAGGAAGTAGAGGGCTTGCAAAACACCAGATTTTTCTTTTTCTCGAGATATTCTGTAACAGGCTTTTGCCCGATATCACCCAGCCTTTCGTACAGCACCTCTACTTCGTCGGGCATAAAACAGAGATCCTTCAAGCCATGCTCTATCTGCGCGGCTTTGGGCAACAGCAGGGTAATTAGTCGCCGGATACCGAACAAGCCAATAAACTGGTCTTCCTCATCAACCACAGGGAGATTGCGTATCTGATGTGTATGCATTATTCGCAAGGCATCACACACCTATCTGACGGTCTGAGTTTTACCAGGCGGAAGCTCATTATGTTTTCTGCTGTCACTATTGGGCTCCTTACCGTTGTTATCTTTCATCATGCAGAATTCATAACAACCCATATAGCTAAAGCAAAAACCCCTGTAGTCATCACCATGCCGCTGATCCCGCCGAGAACACATAAGGATCGATCCCACGCGTTACCTGCCCATTTCTGGTGAACCTCATCCCTGAATTTGGGCGAAAAAACATACTGCCAACCACAAAAATAATTGATCTGGTAGTGTCTGTAAGGGCGTATCATTTTGAGTCCTCCGTGTATATATGAGTACACATGAAAGACTATTCCTTCAATGTGAAATATTTATTACAGAAATATTAGGATTTTGTTAGGACTTTTTGGCTCAGCAGCCTATCTCTCCGGTCACCGCTTTGTGTACAAACCGGGCATAATTAGCTGGTCACGTTTATGGCTAGAAATGAGCTAAATATGACCTATCAATAAAACTTCCAGATGATAATATTCACTCAGGCACTCGGTATGCGATCTTCAGTATTACAGGTAAATCGGGTTTGGCTCTGATAGTTAGAGAGACCCCGGCCCTTTATGCATCGTTTCTGTCTACGGTTGCTATTATAGAGAAGGTGGTTTGGTGTTTGTTTTTCCAATCGGGAGAAAGCTTGTGAAAGATATAGTTTGGGGCGGCATATTAAGTGTCGGAGTTGATGAAATCGATGAAGATCACCAAAAACTGATCAGTATTTTCAATATGCTCAATCATGCTGTAGCGGAAGGGGAATCCCCGGATTATCTCGCGGCCATCTTGGAAGAGCTGATTAATTGTACAGCCTGGCACTTCAGTCATGAGGAGCGACTGATGCTGAAGCATGACTATAAGGATATTGAAGAACACAAGGCAGTGCACAGGGAATTGGTTAAAAGTGCCAGGGAGATGCAACAGAACATTCTTCAGGCGGACGGACCGATAGCAGACAAAGATATCGAGTTTCTGGAGCGCTGGCTAACCGAGCACATCCTCACTGACGATTTGAGACTCGGTTCCTATCTTTCCCAGGTGATCTAGATATCGTTTTTGAAAAGAGAGCCGGGTGCCGCTAATACTAGCCATTAATGGGGGGAATATATGAAAATTTTGGGTTACGCAGTAGGTTTGGTGTTGTTTACCACGATATTTAATTTCGCAATCGCGCAGGAAATCGGTAGCGTCAAGGTCAACGACAATATTCACATTATCACCGGCAAGGGCGGCAATATTGGCCTGCTGATTGGCGAAGACGGCACCTTCTTGATTGACGATAAATTTGCACCAATGAACGATGCCATCATGGCCGAGATCAAGAAACTTGGCGGATCAACGCCACGCTTTGTAATTAACACCCATTATCATGGCGACCATACGGGTGGCAATGACAAGCTTGGCAAGATGGGAAGCACTATTATCTCTCATGCCAATGCACGTGAGCGGATGAGCAAAGATGCCTTCATAAAGGCCTTCAACAAAACGGTCCCTGCAAAATCCAGGGAAGGGCTGCCGGTTATTACCTTTACCCGTGACATCAGCTTTCACCTCAATGGAAAAACAGTCAATGTCATACATGTCCCTTCAGCCCATACCGATGGCGACAGCTTTATCCACTTCAGGGATGAAAATGTCATCCACACCGGTGACGCCATGTTCAATGGCTTCTACCCATTTATTGATGTCCCTCATGGCGGAACCGTTAAGGGCATGATTTCAGCAGTTGACCAGATACTCGCGCTGGCTAACGACGATACAAAAATTATCCCCGGCCATGGACCGTTGGCAAGCAAAAGTGATTTGACTGGCTTCCGCACCATGCTGGCCACTGTCCAGGAACGACTGGGCAAACTCAAGGCAGAAGGGAAAACGGCAACGCAGGCCATCGCAGAAAAACCGCTGGCTGACCTGGACAAGGAGTGGAGCGATGGCTTATTCAAGACGGATCGCTGGATTGAGATTATTTACGACGGGATTTGAGTAGTCAGCTTGTTTACAGCTTCACCAACAATTGCATAACGCGAAGACCATTACGGATAACTAACGAATAACCGCAACAAGCAACAACCGGTAGTCACCATTCACCAATTGTTTCGCCTGCTGTATTTCGTCATCGGGCAATGCAGTGATATTTTGATATAGCAACGAGATATCACTGTCACCGCTTGCATCGGCATCCAGCAGACGCAGGCAACGTGTTAATGACTCAACTGACCAGGCATTTCTACGGGCCATGTATTCACGTTTTTGTATTAGCAGGCGGGTCTTGATCAACTCCAGCTGTTGCTTTGCAGGCAGACGCAAATCCAGCCTGATATCCATTTCGTATGGTTCGGGATTGCCTGCTATTGCCGGTAGCGATATATCGGTTTCGCGCCAGATCAATTTGTCCGGCACATCTGGCAACTCAACATCCGGTGAATTGGGGAATTTATAAAACCCCCACTTGGCACCCATGGCGCATTCAATCAACACCCTGTCGCCGTCGGGCGATGCACAGCTTCTATCATCCTCACAAAACCCCTGCGTCATTTCATCCGGCGCATAGGCACGTGGATCCAGTTTCCAGCGAGAGAAGTCGCGGTGCGGGGCGACTCCGTAATCTGCCTCCAGCTCATGCCAGGCACTGATAAACCAGTGGTAGTCTTTATGGTATTCTGGATTACGCCTGAGAAATTGCCATGCCCAGAGTTCAGGGCTCAGGTCCTGTGTGAAGGCGTAGTCTTCGGGGTTGCGCCAGTCGCGTTGCATGGCGTTAGATCAACTCAAATGGTTCTTGAAAAATTCTCAGGTGAGAGCGAGACAAGAATTTTTCAATTGGGCTTGGGAACGATGGCCACCTCATCACCCTGCTCGAGTATGGTGAACGGCTCGGCAAACTGTTTGTTAATTGTCACTGTCACGATATCGTCTTTCAGCAGATCATCCTGTTGCTTGCCGCGAGACCGAAGCCAGTTTAGCAGTTGCTCTATGTTCTTCACGTCATCGGGTAACTCGACCTCCTCGCTATCGGTACCGAAAACATCCGGTAACTGTACAAAGTACAGTATCTTGATCTTGACCTTCTCTCCTTCCGCCAGTCCGCGCGGGTCTTCGTTGCGTTGGTAGCCGATGGCCTCCAGTGCTTCCAGATAGTCCTGCCAGTATTTATCGAAATTCTTGCCCAGGTCATACAGCGTGTCCCAGGAATAGATGCCGGTATCATGGCC
>JAPHTU010000179.1 GCA_026196145.1 Gammaproteobacteria bacterium | reverse complement strand
GTCTTCATCCAGCTCCTGTAATGTGGCGACCACCGGTAAGCGCCCGATAAATTCGGGTATCAGGCCATAGCCAATAAGATCCTCAGGTTCGACATTGGCAATAATCTCACCAAACTCCTGTTTCTCGTCCTTGGACTTGACCTGCGCACCAAAACCGATGCCCGTCTTATCGGAACGGTTCTGGATAACTTTATCCAGCCCGGCAAACGCACCGCCACAGATAAACAGAATGTTGGCAGTATCCACCTGCAGGAATTCCTGTTGAGGGTGTTTACGTCCACCCTGGGGAGGGATAGAAGCTACGGTACCCTCAATCAGTTTCAACAATGCCTGCTGGACCCCTTCACCGGAAACGTCACGGGTAATGGAAGGGTTTTCGGATTTCCTGGAAATCTTGTCAATCTCATCGATGTAAACAATACCGGTCTGTGCCTTGTCGACATCGTAATCACACTTCTGCAGCAGTTTCTGGATGATATTTTCGACATCCTCACCGACATACCCCGCCTCTGTCAGTGTGGTCGCATCCGCTATCGTGAATGGCACATCGAGCATGCGCGCCAGGCTTTCCGCCAGCAAGGTCTTGCCACAGCCTGTCGGTCCGATGAGCAGGATATTACTTTTGCTTAATTCGACGTCATCGGCCTTGGATGCGTTGGAGACTTCCAGACGCTTGTAATGATTATAGACCGCAACGGCGAGCACTTTCTTTGCCCGCTCCTGACCGATGACATAGTCATCAAGATTGGCCTTGATCTCATGAGGCTTGGGCAGCTTACCGCCCTCGGAGGATTTTTCCTCCATCTCCTCACGGATAATGTCATTACATAATTCGACGCATTCGTCACAAATGAAAACGGAAGGCCCGGCGATCAGCTTGCGCACCTCGTGCTGACTTTTGCCGCAAAACGAGCAGTACAGTAGCTTCTCGTCGTCTTTGGAATTATCTTTATCTTTGCTCATTTTAATAGCCCTGTCCTGGTGAGGTGCCCATACAAGCAAAAAGTTCAATTACCTCAATAATATAGTGACGTAATGTGCCGCTATTTGAGGCGAGTTTCAACCTTATCATAATTAAGGTTGGTGGACGGGTATTATTCTTCGGTGGTCTCTTCTGGCTGGCGAGAATGCATGACCTTGTCGATCAGGCCATATTCAGCAGAATCTTCTGCACTGAGAAAATTATCCCGGTCCGTATCTTGCTGAATTGTCTCGATATCCTGGCCGGTATGTTTTGCAAGTATCATGTTCAAGCGCTCCCGCACCAACAAGATTTCACGGGCATGGATATCAATATCCGAGGCCTGCCCCTGGAATCCGCCCAGTGGCTGGTGAATCATCATCCGCGAGTGTGGCAGGGCAAAGCGTTTCTCGGCGGCACCGCCGGCCAGTAATAAGGCTCCCATGCTGGCTGCCTGACCAATGCACATGGTACTGACATCGGGTTTGATAAACTGCATGGTGTCGTAAATCGCCAGTCCGGCGCTAACCGACCCGCCCGGTGAATTGATATAAAAGTGAATATCCTTATCGGGATTTTCCGCCTCCAGAAACAGCAACTGCGCAACAATCAGGTTGGCCGAATAATCCTCAACCGGGCCGACAAGGAAAACCACCCTTTCCTTCAGCAGCCGGGAGTAGATATCGTAGGAACGCTCGCCCCGGGAGGTCTGCTCGACCACCATGGGTACCAGGTTCAAGTTGTGCGCGTGCAGGGCACCCTTGCTATTCATCCAGTCATTCATATTCATCAGGCCTGTTGACTACAGTTGATATGAGAGATGACTTTATACCCTACTTTGTACGACGTCGTAAAAGCCTTTTTCCACGTCATTCAGATCAACCTGATCCAGCAACATGTCCACAACCTGGTTTTCAATCACAACCGCCTCGATACCCTGCATCAGTTCAGGCTTCGCCCGATAGGCCTGTTCAACGGCCTCTGACTGCTCATAGGTTGCTGCAACAGCCTTGATCTCTTCATCAATCTTGTCCTTGTCGGGCTTGATGTCATTCGTCTTGACGAGTTCCGCGACCATCAAACCAAGCTTGATGCGGCGACGCGCCTGCTCTTCAAACATGGAACCTGGCAAGTCCAGCTCCTGATTATGTCCGTTGCGCTTCATGTCTTCCTTGGTCGACTGGCGAAGACGCTCGATTTCCTCATCAACCATGGCATTGGGAACATCAAATTCATTTTGCTCCAGCAGGCCGTCCATTATCTGGTTCTTGACTTTGGTACGTACTGCATTATCCAGCTCACGCTGCATATTTTCACGGATGTCCGAACGAAGTTTCTCAATGCCGCCCTCATCAACCCCAAAGGCCTTTACAAATTCATCGTCCAGTTCAGGCAGAACGGGTTCACTTACGCTATCCACCTTGGCTGTAAACTGCGCCGTTTTACCCGCTACCGCTGCGCCATGGTAATCATCGGGGAATGCCACATCGAAGGTCTTTTCATCACCTGCCTTCATGCCCAGCAAATTATCTTCAAAATCACTCAGCATGGTGCCAGCCCCCAGTACAACGGGCATACCCTCGGTAGCACCACCATCGAATGATTCATCATCAATCTTGCCATCAAAACCGACGATAACCCGGTCATCCTTTTGCGATGCACGGTCCACTTCATTCCAGGTCACTTGTTGCTGACGTAATGTATCGATCATCTTGTCGATATCTTCATCAGCGATCTCCACTGCCGGGCGCTCTACCTTGATCTTGTCAACATTCTGGATTTCAATCTCCGGGTAAACTTCAAATGTCACCGCGTATTCAAAGACATTATCGTCCTTAAGGTCGCGGGACTCGAGTGTTGGACCACCAGCAGGTTGCAGTGACTCCTTGCTCAGGGCCTCACCAAAAGTTGACTGCACCAGATCACCCATGACCTCGTCCGTCACCTGGCCCCTGTACTGCTTGGCAATCAGTTTGAATGGGACTTTACCCGGCCGAAAACCTTCCATACGAGCCGTCTTGGCGATCGAACGTAAACGTTTTTCGACCTGGCTTTCTACGTCATTATCCGGAATAGAAACCGTCATGCGACGTTCCAGCCCCTGGGTTACTTCTACCGTTACTTCCATTTTCGCTGCCTCTTGGAGATCTTACTCGTCATTCAATCTGCAATATGGTGCGGATGGAGAGACTCGAACTCTCACGCCTCTCGGCACCAGAACCTAAATCTGGCGTGTATACCAATTTCACCACATCCGCTATTTCTACTGATTGCTTCTTACAAATGAAGCGATCGCTATAACGTAAAAAAGGGTTACGTCCCCGTAACCCTGCGTTTGCCCTGAATCACTCAGGACGTGTGCCGGCAAACAACAACCAACATAAATATGGGGTGAACGATGGGGATCGAACCCACGACCACAGGAATCACAATCCTGCGCTCTACCAACTGAGCTACGCTCACCATTACATAACTACCAGATACCCTGTCACCAGGGATCTTTTCACAACTTACCGGGCTACCATCAAGCATATTGGCGCACCCGGCAGGAGTCGAACCTGCGACCCACGGCTTAGAAGGCCGTTGCTCTATCCAACTGAGCTACGGGCGCAATTCTTAACCATGGAACCTTCATACACGAACCCATCCATGGAGCTGGGTTCCGGCCCCGACATCCGTGTCGGGTCGCTCCGCAAGCTGCGAATGTCCGCAGGACATTCGATCTCGCTGCGCCCAACTGAGCTACGGGCGCAAGTATGTTCCCGTCAAAAATTGGTCGGGGCAGAGGGATTCGAACCCCCGACCCTCTGCTCCCAAAGCAGATGCGCTACCAGGCTGCGCTATGCCCCGATTCTGGTCAATCACTCAGATTTTCCAAGGGGGGCGATCATACGGATTGGCCGGGGCAGCGTCAATCGTCAAAACCCTGAATTTACGGTACTTTTACCAGCTAGAAGCCAGGATTCTTGAGCCATGTTTATGCACATGAGAGAATCCGCGCTCACTTACTTCGAGAACCCCCCGTATCCAATCATGAGCGCCCAGATAATCGACGGTAAGGCCGTCGCAGAAAACCTCAGGGAATCGATCAGGCAAGCCGTCGAGGAACGCATCAATAATGGGCTACGCCGTCCCGGTCTGGCGGTCATCCTGGTGGGCGACAACCCGGCTTCTCAGGTCTATGTCCGCAACAAGAAGCTGGCCTGTGAGAAGGCAGGTATCACCTCATTCGAACACACGCCCCCTGCAGATATCAGTGAAGCCGACCTGCTGGCGCTCATCCACGAACTGAACAATGATGATCGGGTCGACGGCATACTGGTACAGCTCCCCCTGCCCGCCCACATCGATGAAGAAAGCGTGATTGAGACCATCTCCCCGGACAAGGATGTCGATGGTTTCCATCCCTACAATATCGGACGATTAATGATCGGCAAACCGACCTTCCGGCCCTGCACCCCTCAGGGTGTCACCCGTCTGCTGGAAACCACCGGTGTAGATATTACGGGCAATGATGCCGTGATCGTTGGCCGCTCCAATATCGTCGGCCGGCCTATGGCCTTTGAATTACTGGCAAAAGACTGCACCCCGAAAATCTGCCATAGTCGCTCGAAAGACCTGCCCGCACAGATCAAGCAAGCAGACATCGTAGTTGCGGCCATCGGCAAACCAGGGTTTATCCAGGCACACTGGATCAAACCCGGCGCCATCGTGATTGACGTCGGTATCAACCGGCTTGAGAGCGGCAAGTTAACAGGAGATGTGGACTTTGAGGCGGCGAAAGAGGTCGCTGGCTATATTACACCGGTACCCGGCGGCGTTGGTCCCATGACTATTGCCTGCCTGCTGGAAAACACACTTGAATCTGCCCGTAACAGGGACTAGACCCGCCACAATATTTATTGGCTGCCAAGGCCCATATATGGCCTGCAATCGATAAACCGCTTGAAACACGGGCCAGGGCAGCAAAAAGAAACCATTAAACATTTACCAGGGGATAACTGGCACAGCCTTTATTACACTGGCTGAGATACACCGGCCGATACTGCCTTATATCCGGCTCAATAGTGGGGATGCCCTCCATTTTTTGATATCGTCGACACATATGTACCACGAGATATTTCAAGCAATGGGTGGTCTGGGCCTGTTCCTGCTCGGTATGGTCGTTATGACCGACGGCTTAAAGGGACTGGCCGGCGACATGCTGCGCCAGATACTGACCCGGTTTACCCATAGCCCGGCATCGGGCGCCCTGACCGGTGCCACCACCACCGCCATATTGCAGTCTTCCAGCGCCACCACGGTTGCAGCGATCGGTTTCGTAAGTGCCAGCCTGTTAACCTTCCCACAGGCCCTGGGCATTATCTTTGGCGCCAACATCGGCACAACCATCACGGGCTGGCTGGTTGCACTGCTCGGCTTCAAGCTCCAACTGGCAACAATAGTTTCACCACTGGTACTGGTCGGGGTGCTGATGCGTCTGTTTGGCCGCGACAAGCTTGCTGCCACAGGGATGGCACTGGCTGGCTTTAGTCTGATCTTTATTGCAATCACCCTGCTGCAAGGAGTGATGCAGGGAATGGAAGGTATCGTAACGCCGGATGATTTTCCCGCAGACACCTTCATCGGGCGCCTGAAACTCGTTGCTATTGGTATCTCTATCACGCTTATTACGCAATCATCCAGCGCAGGCGTTGCCGCGGCACTGGCTGCCGTACATGTGGGCACGATCAGCTTCCCCCAGGCCATGGCCATTGTGATCGGCATGGATATCGCCACGGCCATCAAGGCCATTGTTGCCTCCATGGGCGGTTCGGTGGCCACCTTACGTACCGGGCTTTCTCACGTGATTTACAATATCTATAGCGGCATTGTCGCCTTTCTGCTGTTAACACCCTATGCACTATTGCTCGATTACATCAGTCCGGATATCGTGCGCGACAATGCAGAAATCGCCCTGGTTGGATTTCATACCTCCTTTAATATCATTTGTGTACTTATGATATTGCCCTTCACTAACCGGTTTGCACAACTTGTCAGTCGAATCATCCCGTCACGTGAGACAACCCTGACCCGAAAGCTGGAAAACTCCCTGCTCAAGGAACCGGGCATTGCCCTGGAAACCGTCAGGAAAACCCTGCATGAAGAAATAGTACTCCTCATACAATATGTCCGAAAATTACTATCCGAAGGTCCGGGCAACGACCCCGCCTTTATCAATATGATGCAGACCGAACTCGATACCACACACAATTATGTAGATCAGATCCATTTAACCCCAGGCAATGGGCAAGCCTGGCATTTACTGATATCCAGCATGCACACACTGGATCACCTGCAACGGCTTCACGAGCGCTGCGAGGAAGACATAGACCGTGTGGAGGCTGCGCTGGATAATGTTCACCTGCATCAATACTGCGCTCGCCTGGCACAGGACATTGAGGCCATGCTGGGGGATATCGAACAGGGTGAATGGGTCAAGGCCGCAAGCAGGGCCGAAAATACGGCAGACTACTTTGCCAGTGAATCCTTTCAGCTACGCGAGAAAATCATGCAGGATGTCGCAACCGGCAAGGTAAATGTACCTCATGGCACAGATGATTTGGAGGGTGTTCGTTGGCTAACGCGCGTCAGCCTGCATATCAGTCGTATTCTGCATCACTTTTCCGCCTGCCGACCGGTTGATCTATCGAACTCTGGACAGCTACAACCAGGCCAGCACAGAACACCGCTCAACGGTATTCGCTGACCTTTTGCTGCAGTGCTATCTGCCGCATATACTCCAGTACCTCGTCACGCATCTTTTGCTGTTTCTGACTGGAGAACGGTTGCCGGTTCCGATCCAGAATATCGGCATTGAGCTCGCTGGCCAGACCCCTGGTCGTTGCCCACATTTCATCCAGCGCATGCAGGGCATCAAAGGTACGGGGAAGCCTGAGAAACAGTGTCAGGCCCGGTGTTGTCATGGTCGACAGTGTTTCGATATCAAAATTACCCGGCTCAACCATATTGGCAACACTGAATAATGGTTGTCGACTACCTTCGGTCAGTCGGTGAAAAATACCCATGTCGCCATGTGTCAGGTCATATTTTTGCATGGCACGGATCAGGTCGGCACCTTCGATTTCGCCATCGCGACTTTGCAGGTTCAGATAGATAACCTCTTCATCCGTGATCGCGTCATCGTTTTCGGATTCACCCTCTACTTCACGACCGAACCAGTGCGGAAAACGCTTTTCCAGTATATAAAGCAGGTAGACACCAACCAATAGCAGGATGCCGACACCAAGTAATATCCAACGAAAAGAATCCATGACTTAAAGCTATCCGATTAACCCGGGCATCTTCACGACGCCATCTGAACCGCTTCATCGACATCGACTGTTACCAGCCTGGACACACCCGGCTCCTGCATGGTGACACCCATTAGCTGGTTGGTCATTTCCATGGTCATCTTGCTATGCGTCACAACGATAAACTGGATATCGCTGGACATCTCGCTCACCACCTCACAGAAACGCCCAACGTTGGCATCGTCCAGCGGTGCATCAATCTCGTCCAGCATACAAAATGGTGCCGGGTTCAGCTGGAATAAAGAAAATAGTAATGACACAGCTGTCATCGCCTTTTCACCACCGGACAACAAATGGATGCTGCTATTGCGCTTGCCCGGTGGTCTGGCCATAACCGTGACACCCGTTTCCAGCAAGTCCTCTCCCGTCAGTTCCAGATAACCATGACCACCACCAAACAGGCGCGGGAACATCTTTTTCATGCCGGAATTAACCTGATCAAAGGTGTCCTTGAACTTGGTACGGGTTTCCCGGTCAATCTTGCGCATGGCACTTTCCAGTGTTTCCAGTGCCTCGTTAAGGTCCTCATCCTGTTTATCCAGGTATTCCTTGCGCTCGGAAGATGTCTTGTATTCATCAATTGCTGCAAGATTGATTGGCCCCAGGCGTGCGATACGGCGCTCAATCCTGCCCAGTTCCTCGGCCCACTCCGACTCTGTCGCTTCCGGGTTCATATTCTTGAGGATTTCTTTCGCATCGTGCTCGCTTTCCTGCAATTGCTCTACCAGCCCCTGACAACGCACATTAATTTCCTGCCACGCCATTTTTGCCTTCTCGACCAGGGCACGTTTGTCCTGCACGGTCTGTTCTGCAACATGGCGCTTTTGTTCAAGCTCACGCAAGGTAAAGTCGATTGTTTCAACATGCTTCCTGGCTTCGCTTAGCTCCTGCTCAATCATCTGCCTTTCCTCCAGCAATTGATCGCGCCTGCCTTCCATTATCTCCAGCGGTTCACCGCCCTCACTGGATGGCGCCTCAAGCCGAACCTTACGGTCCTCCAGGTGTCTTTGTTGCTCCAGCATGCGTTCATGATGACGTTGCATCGACTGAAACTGGTTTTTCAGTGACTCGATCTGCATAGCAATTCGATTCGCCTGCTCACCGCTGTGACTGGTTTCATCACGCGCGCGCTGTAATGCCTGTACAATCTCATCGCGGGCATCACTTAACTGTAACTTGTCTTCATCCAGAGATTGCTGGTGTGCTCTCGACTCTGTCAGTCTTTGATGCGCCGTTTCGAGTTCTGTTTTTTCGTTAACCAATTCAAGCTGGATCTTCTCAATATCAGCTTGCAGGCGCTCGGCACGTTCGGAAATCTGCTGCAACGCCGCTTCGCGACTGTTGATTTCAGCACGCACCTCGGAAAGTTGGCGATGCAGCGCATTGATATCGGTCTGATTTTCGTCACGCCGTGTTTCCAGTTGCTGGTATTTTGTCCGGCCTGCTGCCAGCTGATCCGTTAATGCGGCGTATTCGGTTTCCTTTTCGGTAATCGTATCGGCAAGTTGTTGAATATGTTGCTCGCGCTGCAAAAGCCCTTCCTTGTCGGCTTCTACTGTTGCTCTCACCCAGCCACGCCCGAGACATACGCCATCCGCTGTCACAATTGTTGCGCCGGTGGGTAACGAAGGACGCATGGCAAGCGCGCCTTCAATATCCTCTGCTACATATACCTGGTTTAACAGGCCGGACAGGTCGCTGGATGACTCGACCTTGTGCAGTAACAAACGCTCATCGTCGAAGTCATTGGATGTGGAGTCACCCTCGTTAATCAGGCTGATTCGCCCTTCAACGAGTTCATTCAGTCGCCTGGCATAGTCACTTTCATCGGTGACACAAACCGCCTCCAGGAAATGCCCTAGTATGGCTTCCACCGCACGTTCCCAACCGCTCTCAACTTGCAGGTTTTGTGCAAGCCTGGATTTTTCATTCAGCCCGGTTTGCTGTAACCAGTTCATCACCCCTTCATTGGAACCGCCATAGGCTGCATTCTGCACAGATCGTAGTGTTGCAATCTCTGCACGCGCCTGTTGCAATGCCTCTCGACTATCATCCTGTCGGGCGGACAGTTCTGCATTGGCCGCACGCTGCTCGGCCAGCTCTTCCAGTCCGGCTTCCAGTGACTGTTGCAGGCGGGTTTCTTTATCATCCAACCCCTGCTGCAATTCCCTCAATTGCTGTAGTTCATCATCTTTGCTTTGATCTGCCAGTGTTCTCTGCTCTTCCTCGATACGCTGAACCCGCTCCATTTGCTGGCTGATCTGGCGCTGGATATGATCAATGCGCGTGGTTTCTACCTGAATGGTCTGGTTGGCCTGGGAGACTTCGCGGTTGATCGCCTCCCAGTTTTGCTGCCATTCATTCATCGCCTTATCTGCTTCAGATAATTGTGAACGGCAGGTTTCCTGCTCCTGTTTTGCCTGCGCCAACTGCGGTTCACCTTCTGCCAGCTGTTTTTCTACATTGACCAGATTCTCCCTGTCCTGTTCAACATGCGTCTGCACCTCCAACAACTCCTGATGCAGACGCTGAAGTTCCTGTTGCTGTTGCTGCTGCGTATCGCGGGTATGCTTGATCGCCGCTTCCAGGCGGGTAATCTCGGCACCGTGCTGATAATAGCGTGCCTGTACCTTGTTCATTGCTTCACCGGCCTCGCCATGCTCGGCACGGGATTTTTCTATACCGGCCTCCAGTTCGCGCTGATCGGCAACTGCCTTTTCAAAGATATTTTCCTTTTCCTTGATTGCCTGCTCACGCTGACTGGCCTCGGCATCCAGCGTCTTCCAGCGTAGCGCCAGTAGCTCGGCCTTGATTTGGCGCTCCTGCTGCTTGAAGGTTTTGTATTTCTCTGCAGATTCAGACTGGCGCTTCAAGTGATTAAGCTGCTTCTCCAGTTCCTCACGCAGATCGGTCAGGCGCTCAAGGTTTTCACGCGTGTGCTTGATACGGTTGGCCGTTTCACGGCGTCTTTCCTTATACTTGGAAATCCCTGCCGCCTCTTCAAGGTAGATGCGCAATTCTTCCGGTTTGGCCTCAATCAGCTTGGAAACCATCCCCTGCTCAATAATGGCATAACTACGCGCACCAAGACCGGTACCCAGAAAGACATCCGTAATATCCCGACGGCGGCACTTGGTGCCATTCAGACCGTATTGAGATGAACCATCGCGCGACACCACACGCTTTACCGAGATTTCAGTAAAACTTGCATACTGTCCGCCCAGCTTGCCTTCCCGGTTATCGAAGATCAGCTCAACGGAAGCAGTACCGACCGGCTTACGGGTATTGGAACCACTGAAAATAACATCCGCCATGGTTTCACCGCGCAGGGTCTTGGCGGACGATTCGCCCATCACCCATTTGACGGCATCAATGACATTGGACTTGCCACAGCCATTTGGACCAACGATACCCATAAGATTACTCGGGAATATGATCGAAGTTGGATCTACAAATGATTTAAATCCGGCGAGCTTGATCTTCTTGAGGCGCATCGAGTAACGGGCTATCTGGTTTCCATTGAGAAAGGCGACGAATGTTAGTATCTTCCCCCTCGCTTGTCACTCACCATCTCGGAAATTTTGCATTATGGCCACTCAGCCCACCAAAACGTTAGAAACATTCGATAACCCCAACCCAGGAAGGGATTACACTATTCGCATCGAAATGCCGGAATTTACCTGCCTCTGCCCCAAAACCGGCCAGCCCGACTTCGCTACCCTGTACCTGGAATACGTGCCCGACCGGCAATGCGTCGAACTCAAGTCACTCAAGCTCTATATCTGGTCATTTCGTGACGAGGGCGCCTTTCATGAAGCCGTGACCAATCAGATACTCGATGACCTGGTAAAGGCAACCAGTCCAAACTTCATGCGCCTGACTGCCAAGTTCAAGGTTCGGGGCGGCATCTATACCGATGTGGTCGCTGAACATCGCAATCCTGACTGGCAGGCACCGAAAGAGGTCAAGCTACCCTGAACACCTGGCTGGGTATCGACTGTGGCACCAGCGCAGTTCGCGCCTGCCTGGTAGACGAACAGGATAACCAGCTCGCCCTGACACGGCACGTACTCGACACACAGCAACCGGCAGCATGGCAGGATGCCGTCACTGGCTGCCTGAAGGCCGTCTTTCGAAAGCACCCTGCTGACAGAGTGAAGGCCATCGCCATCGATGGCACCTCGGGCACAATACTGCTTTGTAATCCACAGGGTAAGGTGCTGACCGATGTATTAATGTACAACGACGCCAGCGCTAGCGGAAAACTTGGCATGTTGTATCCACCACCGGACTCGCCAGCACTTTCGGCAACCGCCGGCCTACCCAAGATTTTACAACTGGCCGGGCAGATCCGTGGACAACCGGCAGTTGTGCAGCATCAGGCCGATTATATTAGTGGCTGGCTATGTGACCGCTACGGCTTTAGTGATGAAAACAATGCACTTAAAACAGGTTATAACCTGCAAACCCGTGAGTGGCCCGACTGGGTGATTAACTCACTGCCTGAAAACATCACCCTGCCTGATGTCAAAATTCCGGGTAGCCCGATTGGTCATGCGGGAAAGCTATTGAGGTCACTGGGTATTTCTGCCAACACGCAAATTGTTGCAGGAACAACAGACAGTACTGCAGCCTTTCTCGCAACCGGGGTAACCCGACTCGACCAGGGTGTCACCACGCTCGGCTCGACACTGGTCATCAAACAACTCAGCGACCGAGAGATCGTCGATAGCGAACGTGGTATCTACAGCCATCGACTTGGTAACGCATGGCTAACCGGCGGTGCCTCCAATAGCGGCGGTAATGTCTTGAACCAGTATTTCAGTAATGAACAGATCCGTTCGCTGAGCCAACAGATAGATCCTCGACACGACAGCGGCCTGGATTACTATCCATTAACCACCGCAGGCGAACGCTTTCCTACCAACGACCCCGAGCTGCAGCCCCGGCTCAAGCCACGCCCAACGAATGATCATGAATTTTTAAAGGGCATGATGGAAGGTATCGCGCATATCGAAGCCAGCGGCTATGAAACCTTGAAGTCGCTTGGGGCTGCCCCGATTAAGGAAGTGATTAGCGCAGGCGGTGGTGCGATTAATCCCGTGTGGAGCCGGATCAGGGAACGTATAATGGCCACGCCTGTTTCACAGGCCCGCCATACGGAGGCAGCCTATGGCGCTGCCCGACTCGCCAGGTATGGCGCCGGTCTGTTTGAGCAATTTTAAAACATAAGGATTTGAAATGAAAAAACCAGGATTCATCGCCGGCATGAAATACTTTCTGCGCGGTTTCAGCCTGATTAATACGACCGGCGTACGGCGCTTTGTTGCGATACCGCTGGCGATCAACATGATCCTGTTTATCGGCGCTCTATGGCTTGGCATCGACTATATCAGCGACTGGGTAGAGCAATTACAGATCAGCATGTCTGCTGATTCAGAGGAAGGCATACAATGGTTAAACAAATTAATTGCGTTTCTCAGCTGGATCCTCATCCCGTTGTTTGTGCTGGCCTTCCTCGCCGTTATGTTTTACAGCTTTACCCTGCTGGCAAACCTGATTGCTGCTCCCTTTAACAGCCTGCTGGCAGAAAAGATTGAAGATCATCTGGGTGGTTCGAGCATACCTTCTACCGGTAACCTGTTCGATATGTTAAAAGACGTTGGTGGTTCATTTGTATCCGAAGGGAGAAAACTGCTCTACTTCCTGGTGCGTACAATCCCTTTCATTCTGCTGTTTTTCCTCGGCTTCATCTTTCCGCCCATTGGCTTTATCGCCACGCTGTTGTGGTTCTTCTTCAGTGCATGGATGCTGGCAATCGAATACAGCGATTACCCCATGGGCAATCATGCCATGCGCTTTCCTGACCAACGACAGACCTTGAAGGCCAATAGAATGTTTGCACTGGGATTCGGCACAGCGACGGTCGCTGCCACCATGATTCCTGTTGTGAACTTCTTTGCTATGCCGGTTGCAGTTGCCGGATCAACTGCCATGTGGGTCGATCACTGGAAAGACAATATTCCACAGATTACTGTTAAATAGCCCTTTACCTGTCAGGTACATTGAGAAATTCATTAACCTTCTGTGCAATTAATGATTTCACTTCTGCCGGTGGAGTATTCTCGGATACAAACTTGTTAACCAGTGTCGCATTACACACGTAGTTATTCAGCATGTTCTCCTCAAGCTTTTCTCTACTCTCCTTGAGCTTGGCGTAATAATTATCAATCTTTGATGCCGGCTTGCAGTCTGGCAGATAGGCTTTACTTGCACAGGTCGAGATCAGGTTCAGGTACTTCTTCATCCATTTCGCATACTTTCTGCCATTGGATGACTTGCTCATCAGGGTGCGGGCACCCTGGGCATCCCTCTGTGGCTTCAAGGTATCGTAAGCTGTAGAGTTACAGGTGTCCGCCATATTCGCTAACGCGGCATCCGAATCTGCTAGAGAAACTCCTGGCAATAAAACAAATGACATCAGAATCAAACCGATCTTACGCATAAACTCACCATCTTCAGGCATTATGATTGCCTGTATTATTCTAAATTACACAACCGCCAAGTCTGGCTATCCCCCTAAACCAAAAACTATAATTGAC
>JAPHTU010000243.1 GCA_026196145.1 Gammaproteobacteria bacterium | reverse complement strand
GTCCTCAATCATCTGGTCTACCAGCTTAGCTGCCCGAGTGCGTAATTCGTGTTCATGTGTGTAAGGGACGTAGGAAAGGAATTTGAACAGGCGGTAATGTTTTTCACAATAAATGAGGATGACAAGCATTAGGCTGGTCATCATCGAGATAATGACAGCGCCATTGATTTTTATACCAAGACTCAAGGTAATGGTGATTAGGACAGTAAAAAATACTAGCGGTACAACACTGATTAGGATAACCAAGCTTCGCTTATTGATCATACGGTCAGCTGATTTAACGGCACCCAGAAGCAATATGCCAATGCTGAGTAACAGTGTGGCGATCAGGTAAATTTGTAGAATAAAAAAGAATTGGCCTGGCACTCGGGTGAATGAGTAACCAATAGGCTCAATACCCGCAATCATGAGGCCTGAGCCCATGGTTATAACTGCAATAATAGCTGATAGAGAAAAGCAGACAACAACGTACCGTATTGCCCCATGGGTGATATGCATGCTGAGATAGAATAACGCTGCCGCGGCAAGCACTGCAGTGGCGTAGTAGGCTTGGATGTTGATCAATAAGAAATCTTCATTACCGTTGTAGATAAATGACATCAGTTCGGAAATATTCAACGCGCATAATGCAACCAGAAATAAAGCCAATGGCTGATTTTCCCTGAAAAGTGCGAATTTACCCACCCAGAACAGGGAAAGTTTGATCAGCAACGCAATGATTGATGATACTGCAAGAAAACTCATCTAAAACACCATTCCTGTTTGGCTGACAGACAGGCCGCTGCCAGCACCAAGTATCAGTACTTTATCGCCTTTTTCCGGCCGGTTGAAGTATAAATTTACAGGGATAGTTGCACTGGTGATATTACCCAAATTTCGGTAGGTGATTGGTGCACGGCTGACGGGCACATCGGCAATACTGGCCATTTTTCTATGTGGTCGTTGTCCAACCTGGTGGCATATGAGATGGTCAACTTCCTTTGGTGACCAGATCAGTCCTTGGTAAGTCGAATTGATCATGGATTGATGAAAGGCAATCATTTCCCGGCTGATAGATGACATCATCATCTGCCCCTCAATATCCCCTGCCTTGTCATATCCATAGTAGCAAAGATCCGCATGCTGGCCATTTGAGGAGAAGTTGAATTTTCTGAAGCCGTTTTGCTTGTGGGATTTACCCAGTATCATTGCGCCGCCGGCATCACCCACAGTCAGTCCGCCAATCCATCGTTTCATATCATCCCGGTCATTGGAGGTTGCTAGCAAATCGAGCGTGTCGTACATCATTTCGCTGGATTTCTCGCCGGTGCATACCAGTGCATGGTTGGCGCTGCCTATTGCAATCATGGCATCCGCTATAGAAACGCCGTTCATAAAGCCATGGCATGCATTGGTGACATCGAAGCAGGTGGCATTATTCGCACCTATGACCTGTTGTACGCGGTGTGCTGTGGCAGGTTCCTGCCAGTCACGATCAATGCCACAGAATATAACCAGGTCGATTTCAGCCGCCGTGACGCCTGATTCCAGTAAAGCCCTTTCTGCAGCGAGGATAGCCAAATCAGAAGGTTTTTGTTTTTCTTCTGCCACGCGACGTTCCTCTATACCTATAACCTCTGAAATAAAGTTGTTTTTAATGCCGAAACGAAGTTCAGCACCAATTTCATCCAATAGATCTGATGATTTAACTATTTGCGATGGCACATAGCCGCCAATACCCAAGATTTCAGTATGACCATTAATTTCCATTATTTTCTCCTGTGCATTTTAACGTAAAAGAAGACCTCTTATAACCCTTTGAGAACAAATACAAAAATAAATGGTATTAATAATGAGCCTACATTATCTTCTAGGTGTCTCAAAATTGAGACTCTTGAATGTAACCCGCTGATTCTTCTATTGTTTACGCTAACCTGAAGATAGGAGGGTTCTATGCGTCCCACACCAGAAATTCAGTTAGCAAATGATGCTCATCAGCAGGCAGTGTTCCAGAAGGCACAGGAACTGCTGCGGGATCGCACCATACTGGTGCAAGCACTCAGTCAAGAGGGTATGACATACCTGAATGAGAATTCTACCGACGAGTATCTTGAGGATCTCGCAAATATGGTAGTTGCCGATGACGCCAATGCCTTTGGTCGCCACCTCCTGGACCAAGTCATTCATTATGTATGGGCAATAGCTGAACAGGAAGTCAGCGGGCAATATTCCGCTCTAAAACATTAATCTCATCCCTGTCTTACTTCTCTCCATCACTGAAGTAAGGACTCATCACGCTCAACTAAATTAGGTAGCGAACTCATGAGTTCGTCGCGGGTCTGTGTTATTTTACTCATTAATAATATACACAGGCTTCTGATAT
>JAPHTU010000337.1 GCA_026196145.1 Gammaproteobacteria bacterium | reverse complement strand
TTGCCGATTTTGTTGGGCCCGAGGACAACTGGTTGCCTCCCGATAACTTCCAGGAACACCCGCTGCCGACTATCGCCTCACGTACCTCGCCCACCAACATGGGTATGGCGCTATTGGCGAACCAGGCGGCCTATGATTTTGGCTACATTTGCGCTGCAGAATTTCTGCTTCGCACCGAGAACACCCTGGCCACCATGGAAAAGCTGGAACGTTATCGAGGCCACTTTTATAACTGGTACGATACGCACACGTTGCAACCGTTACGTCCGCAATATGTTTCTTCCGTGGACAGTGGCAACCTGGCCGGTAGTTTGCTCACCCTGCAGGCGGGGCTGGAAGAATTGAAGCACCAGCCATTGTTGTCTGTGCGTGCATTGCAAGGTCTGGATGACAGCTTGCGAGAAATTGTTGATCACCTGCACGCGTCCCCGGCTGCGGAACTTACGCAAAAGATCAGCGCGCTCCAGGCCGCACTACATTTGCCAGCATCCAGCGGGAAAGTGCAGACACTGGCTAGTATCGATGGCCTGTTGGATGAACTTTGCCAAACCAGTACGGAGTTAATGGCATGGCTGGCCCAGGATAGCGATGCCGAGGGCGAACTGAGTTATTGGACGGGGGCATTCCATCAGCAATGCCACGCATTACGAGATGACTTGAGGTTTATGGTGCCGAAGTCGCAGCATGTAATTAATATAGACGATACCGGTAACATCAAACCCATTCCGACGCTGGCGGAATGGGCTAAAGCTGAGTTCACTGCGCATGACAAGGACCCGGCACTTTTAGCTGCCTGTCAAAAAAACGCGGTGCAACGTCTGCACGTGGTTGATGACTTGATCGATCGTTGTCAGCAAATAGCCATGATGGATTTCGAATTTCTTTACGATACAGAACAGGGATTACTAAGTATCGGTTACGATGTTGGCGAAAGACGACGTGATCCCTCCTGTTATGATTTGCTGGCATCGGAAGCACGGCTGGCCAGTTTCCTGCTGATTGCGCAGGAACAGGTGCCACAGAAACACTGGTTCTTGCTCGGTCGATCACTGACAAGTCATGGTGGTGATATCAGTTTGATTTCATGGAGTGGCTCGATGTTCGAGTACCTCATGCCGCAATTGATCATGCCCAGCTATGGCAATACCTTGCTGGATCAAACCTGCAAGGCCGCTGTATCCCGACAGATTGAATACGGTCGACAACGTGGTGTGCCCTGGGGTATTTCCGAATCCTGCTATAACGCCACCGATGCGAGTCAGGTCTATCAATACCGTGCGTTCGGTGTGCCCGGTCTGGGCTTTAAACGCGGACTGGGTGATGACCTGGTTATTGCGCCCTACGCCAGCGCGTTGGCGTTAATGGTGATGCCGCATGAAGCGTGCCGTAACATGCAGGCGTTGGTCGCCGCTGGTTTCCTGGGTGACTATGGTCTCTACGAATCGATTGATTATACACCGTCCCGTGTGTTGCCAGATATGAAGTACGCGATCGTGCGCGCTTTCATGGCGCATCATCAGGGCATGAGTTTACTGTCACTGGCCTATGTGTTACTTGACCAGCCAATGCAGCGTCGCTTCATGTCAGATCCGCTGGTTCGTGCAACCGAACTGTTACTGCAGGAACGTGTACCCAGGAAGGGTGCAACATTGCACCCACATGCAGCCGAAGTGAATGCATCTGTACGACCTGCCGTAACGGAAGGTCGTGAAACGATGCGCGTGTTTACTGATCCGGACACACCCGTGCCCGAAGTCCACTTGCTGTCAAATGGTCGCTACCACGTGATGGCCACGCATGCCGGGGGTGGTTACAGTCGTTGGCATGATTTGGCAGTGACCCGCTGGCGAGAGGACACAACATGTGACAACTGGGGTACTTTTATTTATTTGCGTGACTGCGACACAGGAAGTTACTGGTCAACGGCGTATCAGCCGACATTGCGCAAGGCCGACCACTACGAAGCGATATTTGTCCAGGCGCGTGCCGAGTATCGCCGCCGTGATCGGGCAATTGAAACGCATACCGAAATTACTGTTTCGGCCGAAGACGATGTCGAGATTCGCCGCGTTACACTGGCAAACCTGTCATCTCGATCTCGCCACATTGAAGTGACGAGTTATGCTGAAGTCGTATTGGCACCACTAAATACTGACCTGGCCCACCGCGCATTCAGTAACCTGTTCGTGCAAACTGAAATTCTCCCCGATCGGCAGGCTATATTGTGTACGCGCCGACCGCGTACACCGGGAGAACAGGTGCCCTGGATGTTTCACCTGATGGTTGCACCTGGAACGGTGAGTGATGCGCCGTCGTTTGAGACGGATCGTGCTCAATTCATCGGCCGGGGCCGGACTGCGGCTAACCCGGTAGTTCTGGAAAATGGTGATAAAGGGTCTGGATCTTCTGAAGTGGCAGTAAAAGGGACATCGAAGCCATTATTGCATTCGTTGTCAAATACGGATGGTTCTGTGCTCGATCCCATCGTGGCGATTCGCCGCACCATTACCATACCTGCCGACGAATCGGCGACCATGCAGATCATCTCTGGTGTTGCCGAGTCACGCGAGGCTGCGCTGGCTTTGCTCGACAAATACTGCGACCGTCACTTTGTTGAGCGTGCTTTTGAGATGGCGTGGTTCCAGAGTCAGGAGATATTGCGTCACCTCAATGCCAGCGAGGCTGATGCACAGATCTATGGTCGCCTCGCTACTTCCATCATTCATGGTAATGTGATGCGACGCGTTGCGCCCAGTGTTATTGCCCGCAATCAGCTCGGCCAATCTGGCTTATGGCGTTTTGCTATTTCGGGCGATTTACCCATAGTACTGGTGCGCATCGGCAATCTGAGTCGCATCGAACTGATAAGGGAAGTGCTGCAAGCTCATGTCTACTGGCGCATGAAAGGATTGACTGTTGACTTGGTGATTCTGAACGAAGATTTTTCGGGTTATCGTGCAGTGTTACACGATCAGATCATGGGTCTGATCAACGCGGGACCAGAAGCGCAAGTTATCGACAGGCCAGGTGGTATTTTTGTGCGGCGTGCGGAAGAGCTTTCCGAAGAGGATCGTGTACTGTTCCAGACAGTGGCCCGCGTTGTGTTGACCGATACGGCGGAGACTTTGGCAGAACAGGTGCAACGCCGCAGTATCGTTGAGCGGTTGCCGAAGCCCTTTACGCCCGTGCTGAAACCCACGGAAAAGAAAGTCCAGCCGTTGCCCGATCATGAACGAATTTTCTGCAACGGGCTGGGGGGGTTTACGCCGGACGGGCGGGAATACGTCATCACGCTTGAGCCAGGGCAGAGTACGCCTGCGCCCTGGGTGAATGTGATCGCCAGTCCGCACATTGGTACGGTCGTTAGCGAAAGTGGTAGTGGCTACACGTGGGTTGATAATGCTCACGAATATCGCATAACACCTTTTCACAACGATACACTCAGTGATAGTAGCGGCGAGGCACTCTATATCCGGGACGAAGATACGGGTGAGTTCTGGTCACCGACGCCGTTGCCCGCGCCAGGCCAGTCGGGATATGTATGCCGACACGGATTTGGTTACAGTGTCTTCGAACATCACGAAGCGGGTATTACCTCTGAGTTGTATACCTACGTATCGATGGATGCACCGGTGAAGTTTGTCGTCGTGAAGTTGCGCAATCAATCGGGGCGACCACGTCGCCTATCGCTGACGGGGTATTGGGAACTGGTACTCGGTGAATGGCGGCATGCCAACATGATGCACGTTGTGACCGAAACCGATCCACACAGCGGGGCACTGTTTGCGCGCAATGCCTATGGTCGAGAATGGTCTGATCGCATTGTTTTTGCACAGGTCAGCGAATCAGTGCGCACGTTAACCGGCAACCGTACCGAGTTCATTGGCCGTAATGGATCCATGGCGAATCCTGCAGCCTTGCAACGCATGAATTTATCAGGCAAGACAGGTGCCGGTCTTGATCCGTGTGCGGCAATACAAACCCAGATCGAACTGGCTGATGGGAAAGAGTGCGAGATTGTGTTTGTGTTTGGTGCAGCCAGCAATACTGATGAGGCGCAGCATTTCATCCAGCAGTACGCAGGAACCGCGGGTGCGCGGCAGGCATTGGAATCCGTGTGGGAATACTGGAACCATACCCTCGGCGCGGTAAACGTGGAGACGCCGGATCCGGCGCTGGATGTGCTGACCAACGGCTGGTTGCTCTACCAGACACTGTCCAGCAGACTCTGGGGCCGCAGCGGTTATTACCAGTCCGGTGGCGCCTACGGTTTCCGCGACCAGTTGCAGGACACCATGGCGCTGATTCATGCGACACCGTGGCTCGCGCGCGAGCAGTTGATCCGTTGCGCCGAACGTCAGTTTCTTCAGGGTGACGTGCAACACTGGTGGCACCCACCTAATGGACAGGGTGTGCGTACCCATTTCTCCGATGACTATCTATGGCTGCCATATGCAACCTGCCGTTATGTGTTGACGACCGGCGATATGGGAATACTCGACGAGTCAGTGCATTTCCTCGAGGGTCGCGAGTTGAACGCGGAAGAGGAGTCTTACTACGACCATCCGCAGAGTTCGACTGAAGCGGCTAGCCTCTATGGGCATTGCGTGCGCGCCATCAAACATGGTCTACGCTTTGGCGAACATCAATTACCACTGATTGGCTGCGGTGACTGGAACGATGGTATGAATCTCATCGGTCGTGATGGCAAGGGTGAGAGCGTATGGCTGGCGTGGTTCCTGTACCAGAACCTGCAGCAGTTTGCAGACCTGGCGCGTACCAGAAACGACGACGATTTTGCTGACGTTTGTGCCAGGCAGGCTACCCAATTGCGCGACAACATTGAAGCCCATGCATGGGACGGCGCCTGGTATCGGCGCGCTTATTTCGATGATGGCACACCTCTGGGTTCGTCAACGAATGACGAATGCCAGATTGATTCGATCAGTCAGAGTTGGGCGGTTATTTCCGGCGGTGGCGATGTCATGCGCTCTCGCAAGGCAATGGCATCAGTGGATAAACGCCTGGTACGTCGTGATGCGCAGCTCATACAACTGCTTGATCCGCCTTTCGATAAATCAAATCTTGAACCTGGCTATATCAAAGGTTACGTGCCCGGCGTGCGCGAGAACGGTGGTCAATATACCCATGCCGCGATTTGGGCCACAACCGCATTTGCCTTGCTTGGTGACAAGGAGCGTGCGTGGGAATTATACGCCATGCTCAATCCCATTAATCACGGTAGTCAGACGGAAGCAATCGAACGTTACAAGGTAGAGCCTTATGTCATGTGTGCAGATATTTATGGCGCGTCTCTACACATCGGCCGCGGTGGTTGGACCTGGTACACCGGGGCAGCGGGTTGGATGTATCAGCTTACCCTGGAAACATTGCTTGGTCTGAAACTGGAAGTTGACCAACTGCGCATTGTGCCGTGCATCCCGGATCATTGGCCGTCATACAAAATTCACTATCGCTATCGCGAGACTGTCTACCACATCACTGTTAATCGTGTCGGTGAAAAACCTGGGCATGTAAGCCGCATCATGGTGGACGGTAGTATGATGAATGACGTAATCCCCCTTGTTGACGATCATCGGGAACATTATGTCGAGGTCGAATTGAGCTAAAAGAAAAGTTTACGGCCTACTACTCATTACCCTCTGAACTCATTAACGAGATATTCAAGCAGCAAACGTAACACCCTTTGCAGCCTGGCGGCTATTTCGCCAGATCAGGCACGTCTTTTGCCGACTTTCCTGCCTGGGGCTTTACCGTATTGGTTTTATCAAACCAATAGCCTTGCTCACGGGGGCGCTGCAGTGAATCGATGCGGACGCGTAAAAGGGCCGTAGCCAAATGATTATAGGATTTGCCCTAGAAATTCCCTGGTTCGTTCGTTTTTCGGATTTTCAAAAAATTCTTCCGGTGCGGCGTATTCAACGATCTCGCCCTGGTCCATGAATATCACACTGTCGGCGACCGTGCGGGCGAAGCCCATTTCGTGGGTGACGACGACCATGGTCATGCCTTCTTCCGCCAGTTCCACCATGACATCCAGTACCTCCTTGATCATCTCCGGGTCGAGTGCCGAGGTGGGTTCGTCGAAAAGCATGATGCGCGGGTTCATGCACAGGCTGCGGGCGATAGCGACGCGTTGTTGCTGGCCGCCGGAAAGCTGCCCCGGATATTTTTCGGCCTGCTCCAGGATATCGACGCGCTCCAGGTAACGCCTGGCAGTTTCCTCGGCCTCGGCCCTGGGCGTATTGCGCACCCAGATCGGTGCCAGTGTGCAGTTTTCCAGTACCGTCAGGTGCGGGAACAGGTTGAAGTGCTGGAATACCATGCCGACTTCACGACGTACCTGGTCAATATGTTTAATGTCGTTGGTAAGTTCGGTGCCATCGACAATAATGTCGCCGCGCTGGTGTTCTTCCAGTCGGTTGATGCAGCGGATCAGGGTGGACTTGCCGGAGCCGGAAGGGCCGCAGATGACAATACGTTCGCCTTTATGTACCTGCAGGTTAACAGCCTTGAGGGCATGGAACTCGCCATACCACTTATGTACATCCCTGATGTCGATCATTAGCCGTTTTTCGAGATCATTTTCGTGATGGCCGACGGGTGCGTGCCGGTAGGTATCAGTTAGCGGTGCAGACTTGGTATTCACTAGTGCCCCCTGTGCAGGGTTTTTTCCAGGTGTTGGCTGTACCTGGATATGCCATAACAGAATATCCAGAACAGCATGGCGGCGAAGATATAGGCCTCAACGTCATAGCCTTTCCACTCGATCGATCGACTGGCGGTCTGCGCCATGTTTAACAAGTCCAGCAGGCCGATGATCGATACCAGTGAAGTATCCTTGAAGAGTTCGATAAAGGAATTAACGATGCCGGGAATGGAAATCTTTAATGCCTGCGGCAGGATGATGAAGATGGTTTTTTTCCAGTAGCCCAGTCCAAGGGCATCCGCGGCCTCGTATTGTCCGCGCGGGATTGCCTGTAAGCCACCACGAATGGCCTCGGCGGTATAGGCGGATTGAAACAGGGTAATACCGATTACGGCACGCATCACCTTGTCGAACTCGACACCTGAGGGAAAGAACAATGGCAACATGACCGAGGCCATGAACAGCACGGTGATCAATGGTGTGCCACGCCAGAATTCGATATAGGTGACAGAAAATGCGCGCACCAGTGGCATCTCGGAACGCCGTCCGAGTGCGAGTAATATGCCGAGTGGCAGGGCGGCGACAATGCCGACACTGGCGAGAATAAAGGTCAGCATGAGCCCGCCCCATTGACTGCTGTTGGCTACCGGCAAGCCGAGCCATTCGCCATGAATCAGGGCAAAGGCAACAAAGGGGTACAGCAGTAGAACGCCGGCACCCAGCCATGCCTTGAAACGCAGACGTGGTAGCAACAGCAGGCCAACCAGCCCCGCCAGAATAATAAAGGCGGTAATCGGTCGCCATATTTGATCAGCGTGCTGACCGTAATAGAGTCCAAACAGGATCTGGTTCAAACGCACATTGATGAATGTCCAGCATGCGCCGTTCGGATTTGCGTCACAGACCGTGCGATCCGTTCCCGTCCAGTTGGCATCGATAAAGGCCCAGTTGATGATGTTGGGCACGATGATCGACAGGACATACAGGCTTAGCAGCGTCAGGAAGATATTCAGTGGTGAAGAGAACAGATGCTGACGCATCCAGCCGATCACGCCGGTTGATGTGATTGGTGGTGGCAGGTCGGGCAATGGCTGGTGATGTTCGGTCATCTATCTTTCTACCAGCTGAATACGGTAATTATAGAAATTCAGAATCGCCGAGGTTGTCAGGCTAAGTATCTCGTAGACAACAATCGTCATGGCAATAATTACCAGTGCCTGGCCGGTTTGGTTGAGGGCGATGCCCGACCAGATACTCACCAGCTCTTCGTAGGCCACGGCCACGGCCAGCGAGGAGTTCTTGGTGAGGTTCAGAAACTGGCTAATGGCAGGCGGGATGATGACACGCAGCGCCTGCGGGACAACCACCAGGCGCAATACCTGGCCCCGATGCAATCCCAGTGCGCTGGCCGCCTCGGTTTGCCCGTGATCGACCGCCATAATACCGCCGCGCACAGTTTCGCCGATAAAGGCCGCCGTATAGGTACTGAGCGCAAACCAGAGTGAAAACAGTGCTAGTGGCATCTGCATGCCGCCCTCAAAGTTAAAACGCTTCAGCTCGGGTAGCTCCACACCGACAGGGCTGCCGGTTATGAAGAAGGCAAGTGTCGGCACCAGTATCATGATCGCCAATGAGACAGAAAGAACCGGAAATGACTGGCCAGTCTGGTCCTTGCGTCTTTTGGCCCAGCGGTATAGCACCACACAACCAATGAGTGCGGCAATGCCGACGATGATGACTATCCATGCGCCGGCCTCGCTCTCGGTAACCGGGCGTGGCATGTATAAACCACGGCTATTGAGAAAGACCGTCTCACCAAGCGACAGGCTCTGCCTGGGCCCCGGCAGGTTGGTCAGAAAGATGGCAAAGTTCCAGAACAGGATCTGCAATAGCAGCGGGATATTACGAAAGGTCTCGATATAGACCGAGGCGATTTTGGACACCAGCCAGTTGGGAGACAGGCGCATGATACCAATAACAAAACCCAGCAGTGTGGCTGCTACGATACCGAGAAAGCTGACAATGATGGTATTCTGAATGCCAATCAGGAATACATCCCAGTAAGTGCTCTCGCCGAGTTTGAATTCAATGAAGGGACTGAAACCAACGGCAAATGGCGCGATCTCATGCAGAAAGTCAAAGCCGGTGTGAATACCCCGGTTTTCCAGGTTGGTGACGGTGTTGCTGAAAATGGTGCCCAGCGACCAGACCACGACCAGCAGTAACATGGCCTGAAATATCAGCGCACGGACACCGGGGTCGCGGTGCCAGGGGGTGGCGGGGGCGTTAGTAGTGGAATCTTGCTTCATGGATACTGATGATAACAGGCCGCGTTAGGCAATTGCCCCCAGCCGTAAAAGGTAGGGGGTGTGAGTTATACAGCGCTGGACTATCTGATTGGCGGTGCGTACAGAATTCCACCTCTCGTCCACAAGTCGTTCACGCTGCCTTTACGGGCAATGCCCAGTGGTTCGAGATTGCGTTGATAGGATTCGCCGTAGTTGCCGACCTGTTTGATGATGTTATACGCCCAGTCGCTGGAGAGTTGAAGTTCCCTGCCCATTTCGCCCTCAACACCCAGGATGCGCCTGACGACCGGGTTTTTACTGTTTTTACGCATGTCATCGGCGTTGCTTGAAGTAATACCGGCTTCTTCTGCATTAATCATGGCAAACAGCACCCATTTAACGATGTTGAACCAGACATCATCTCCCTGGCGCACCACTGGCCCCAATGGTTCCTTGGAAATGATTTCCGGCAGTATGATTGCGCCGTCGGGATTTTTCAGTTCGGTGCGCTGTGCAGCCAACTGTGACTTGTCCGAGGTCAGCACATCGCAGGCGCCCTTGTCGAAGCCGTCGCGGGTCTGTGGTGCAGTTTCATAGCCGATCGGCTGATATTTCATATTATTGGAACGGAAGTAGTCGGCCAGGTTCAGCTCGGTGGTTGTACCCTGCTGGATACAGACCGCGGCCCCGTCCAGCTCCAGCGCGCTTTTTACACCGAGGTCTTTCTTTACCATGAAACCCTGGCCGTCGATGTAATTGTAATAGGTGAAGTTGAGCCCCAACGCCGAATCCCGGTGTAGTGTATGTGTGGTATTGCGTGACAGCAGGTCGACCTCGCCGGAGGAAAGCGCTGTAAACCGTTCCTTGGCTGTTAATGGCGTAAATTCCACCTTGTTTGCATCACCCAGCACGGCAGCCGCAGTGGCGTAGCAAACATCGACATCAATACCCTGCATCTTGCCTTTATCATCCGGCGCTGAAAAGCCGGGGACGGCATTATTGATACCGCAGATCAGGTGTCCGCGTTTCTTGACGTCTTCCAGTGTGCCTGCTGTAGCTGCGCTGCCAATCAATACGGCCCCAGCGGCCAACGCTATCGTTATCAACCTGTTCATGTTTAGAAGTTCTCCGCCACGTTATCCAGTTCAGTTATATTTTGCCGGTGGGAGTCTAGCAAATTTATCCAGCAGATTATTGGTTGATAAGGATTCATTGACCGGAGCTTGCAACGCGTCGCACTGGATCCATGGTCCTTATGCAATATTCAACGCGCAGATGCACTGCACGCAGCTTGAGGATCGCTTCACATGGCAGCTATTAACTGCTAACTGGGATAATCGGGGTGAGACCCCTTTAAATTTCCGGTATTTGATCTATGATGCCCGGATCATTCCAGAATTGAAAAACATGCCGACAAAACCAGCACTACCACCACTCATATTTGGTGTACGCCTAAAGGTGATGATAGTGCTATTGACAGTGCTGTTAATAGCTTTGTCAATTAGTACCTGGCTTACAGTAGAACAACAAAAGAAAACTATTCTCGAGAGGATAGACCAACGCGGCTCTGACATAAGTCGCTTTGTTGCCAAATCCATGTCCTTCAGCGTTGTTGGATATGATTATCACACCATACAACTGCTGACTGATGAAATCACATTATCCGAGGATGTTGGATATGCAAAAGTAATCAGCATCAAGGGAAACGTCATGGCTGAGTCCGGCACGCTAGATAGTGACAACAAAGAAAACATGGTGGTGTTCAAGGAAGACATCATGCTTGATGACAACAGGGTGGGTGGTCTGGAGCTGGGGTTTAGTACTGAAAAAACTATCCGCCAACTGGAAGATCATAAATTCATATTAATCAAGCGTGAAGCGCTTATTATATTATTGATTGCGATCGGTGAATTTATTGCCTTGTCTTACGTCATTATTCGCCCGGTCAGGAAAATAACATGCACGCTTAATGACAGTGTGGATGATGAAGGGAGAATTACCAAGCAACTCCCCGTATTGTCAAAAGACGAGTTTGGTCGCATGTCTTCCATGTTCAACAGCCTTGGTTCTCAACTCAATGCAGCAAATGCCAAGTTGCATTCAAAAATTCAACTGGCTGATAAAGAATTATTGAAAACCAATGAACAACTCAAAAAACAGTCACAGGCGCTTGAAGCAATCAACAAGGAGTTCAAGGAACTGGCGATAACTGACCCGTTAACGGGAATCTATAACCGCAGGCACTTTGAGGAACAGATGAAGAATGACGTTGAAATGACGCGCCGTCATGGATCCGCCAACAGCCTGCTATTGATCGATATAGATCACTTTAAGATCATTAATGATAAGTATGGCCACCAGTGTGGAGATGAGGTGCTGGTAAATGTTTCAGGGATATTGAAGTCGAGTTTGCGCACGGCTGATACTATTTGTCGCATAGGCGGTGAAGAATTCGCCGTAATGTGTCGGCACGTTGATGTAAATGATGCGAAAGACACGGCTGAAAAATTGCGCTTGATTGCGGAGTCAACAAGCATTAACTGCGGTGAAGACCCGATTAAAATCACAGTCAGTATCGGGGTGTCGACTATTGTTGGTAAAAACGCAAAGCTTGATCATGAAGGTATGTATCGACAGGCCGACAAGGCCCTTTACGCTTGCAAGGATGGCGGGCGAAACCGGATCCTGCATTATGAAGACCTTGATAGTGGCAATAAAAGTATTTGAACACTTCACCATAAGTGAGGAGCAAGGATGAAAAATAGGATGTTGCGCTATTTCACGCTTGGCCTGTCTTTAATGTGCTGTGCGCCGCTCACTTATGCAAATGAAACTGAATTGCTCTTTGGCTCGGTTGCAATGGATATCCCGGCAATGATGCACAAGCGCCTTTCACCCTTAACGATGTATTTGAGCGAGGTTTTAAATCGGACCGTATCACTCAGGTTGTCCCCGAATATGGGGGATGCCATTCATGAGATATCAAATGCCAATGTCGATATCGCCTACCTGACACCGGTAGCATACCTGGAAGCCCATAAGCGTGGTAACGCGAAGCTGATCGCAAGGACAGTAACCAACGGCAAGGCTTTCTTCAGGCTAATGATCGTGGTTAAACAGGATAGTCCAATTCAGTCAGTTAATCAGTTGATTGGAAAAAGCTTCGCTTTTGGGGATCAGAAGGCATTATTACAACGTGCGGTAGTTGTCGGGTCCGGTGTCAAGCTGATGGATTTCGAGGAATATAAATACCTTGGGCACTATGACAATATCGCGCGCGCTGTCTCGATTGGTGATTTTGATGCAGGCATTTTGAAAGATACTACTGCCTTGAAATGGGAGAAGAAGGGGCTTCGTATTTTATATGCCTCACCCGCATTACCACCTTATAATATCTCGGTGAGCAGCAAGGTTGACGATGACACGCTTAAATCACTTAAAAAGGCCTTTTTAAGCCTGGATCCCGGCAACCCGGAACACATGAAAATTATTAAAGCACTGGATAAAAAGTACGATGGATTTGCGCCGACCTCAGATGCCGAATATGACGTCGTGCGTCAATTAATCAAACCTTTTAAATAATCCATATAATTATTTAAATAAATCAGCTATACATTAAGCGAAGGCAAAACAATACGCCAGTAATTGCCTGGTATCGCATCCGGAACTGTGTTCGAGGGCGCAGTTATTTATATATTCGTGGTGTGCTCTTTGATATTTATTTTCTTTACAACAACTTATCAAAGGAAACAAAATGACTAAAGAGCAGCCTGCAACGCAGCATTCGGTGAAGAAGGAACCCAAATTCTGCCGCTGCCGCGTATGCCATGAACATTTTTACGCCGACACAATAGCCGAGGCCCGGCAGGCGTGTCTGGAACATGCCACGCTGGAGCATCCTGACTGGGGCGCAAGCGCTTGTTTTTGCCCGGACTAGGACAATGGCTAAAGTGCTTAACAAGGTGTGTCAGCGGCAATGTCCACGGCTGGACAGAAGACGCTTTTTACGTCTTTTCAGCCTGGCAGCCCTGGGGGCAACAATACTGCCACAGCGGTTATCGCATGCACAACAAGTTGGCCCAGCTGTGAACAAGCAACCGGTGACACTGTTTTTATGTGGTGACGTGATGACCGGGCGCGGCATCGATCAGATCCTGCCGCATCCCTCCAGGCCGAAAATTTACGAGAGCTACGTCAAAGATGCCCGTGATTATGTGGCGCTGGCCGAGGAGATCAATGGCCCGATCGCCAGGCCGGTCGACTTTGACTACATCTGGGGTGATGCACTTGAGGAACTACAACAGCGCTCGCCGGACGTACGCATTATTAACCTGGAGACATCCGTCACCAGCAGTGATTCGAACTGGCCAAAGGGCATTAACTACCGCATGCACCCGGCGAATGTTTCATGCCTCACAGCGGCAGATATTGATTGCTGTGTATTGGCCAACAATCATGTGCTGGACTGGGGCCATGCAGGGCTTGAGGAGACATTGGATACTTTGGCCAGGTCCGGTATCCAGTATGCCGGGGCAGGTCGTACGCTGGATGAAGCACGGGCCCCGATGATCATGGAACTGCCCGACAAGGGGAGAGTGGTGGTTTTTTCCTATGGCTTGGTAACCAGCGGTATTGGCCGGGACTGGGGTGCCAAAGCCAATCGGCCCGGGGTCAATCTGATAGCAAACCTCTCTGGCAGCACTGTGTGTACGATTGCAGAACAGGTACGGTGGGTTAAACAGCCCGGGGATGTTGTTGTCGCCTCCATCCATTGGGGTGGAAACTGGGGTTACCATATCAGCCGTGAACAACGTGATTTTGCCCGTGCCTTGATTGATCTCGCCGGTGTCGATGTTATTCACGGTCATTCCTCGCACCACGTCAAGGGTATTGAGGTGTATAAGGACCGTCCCATCATCTACGGCTGTGGTGATTTTCTTACAGACTACGAAGGCATAACCGGTAATGAACAATATCGCGATGATCTGGGCCTGATGTATTTCCCGACATTGGATCCCGAGAGAGGGCATCTGTTGCGGCTTGATCTGACGCCCACACGGCTCAGGAATCTGCGGGTCAACCATGCCTCGCGCAAGGAGGCACAATGGCTGACGGATGTGCTCAACCGGGAAGGCAAGTCATTGGGTACGCGTGTAACGCTGAATCCGGACAATCGCTTGTCGCTCTACTGGAATGGCCATTGACGATCAGGCCATTTAATTTAATCTCTATTAACGTCTATACTTTTGTTATTAGATAATAGTTTTCAGGGAGCTCATCATGGCTACGGTTAAAAAGAAAGCGATCAAACGCAAGACCACCCAGAAAAAGAGCACTGCAAAAACAAAAAAATCGGCCGTCAAAAAAAGGGTCGTGAAAAAATCGGCTGTGAAAAAAAGGGCTGTCAAAAAATCGGTGGTCAAAAAAAGGGCCTCGAAAAAATCCGCAACGCCTGCAAGCCATCGTAGGGAAGCCAATGCAAAACGCCGTGCACTGACAACCAGGTTGCGGCAAGATCTCAAGGCGACAAAAACAGCACTGCGCGCGGCAAAAATAGCTGCAAAAGAGGAGATGAAACTTGCCAGTGAAGCGGCCAAGGCCGAGATTACAGTCCTCAAAGATCAGCTGGCTGCAGCACACAAGCGTGAGAAGGGGCTGATGAAGCTCGCAGAGAAGAAGACCAAGATGATGTTGGCAGCCGGGGAACGCTGGGAGAAGAAACAGATCAGCAAAATCCAGAAGATGGTGCCAAAGCGTACTCGCAAGGCGTGATACTCAATTATCCATTACGCTGATTAAAATGGAAACGGCCCCGTTCGGGGCCGTTTCCATTTTATGATACTGGACAAAATACGACGAAAAGAAGATCAACAAGCCAACATTCAAAGGCGGCAATTGGATTGGTTACTTAACGAACGTGCTTCACCAGCCTTGCACTAGCAGTATCTGTTCACAGTAGTTTCCGTGCGCTCGACAAGACCTGGGCCGCAGGGATGATCCAGGGCAGAGTGCCACATACTCTCGTTGGAAGCATAACGCTGCCAAACGGTGGCATTATGGGTCGAATGGTCAGGTTGAGGACAGCCGGCTGTCCTCATAGCTGCCGCTGTCGAACAGGGTCATTTCCCACGTATCGCTGTCCACATCATGACGCAGGATGTATATGCCGCCATCATCGCCGCGCACCTTGAAGTAACGGTGCTGTGGATCCAGCCAGCGGTCGATGGTCTCACTGATCTTGATCTCGCGTTCCCCGATAAAGAAACGCCGTGGTTCCTCATCGGCACGGTGGCCGGCGTAACACTCCACCCGGACCCGGCTGGGCTGTTCGCCTGCCTCGTCTTTAATATGCATACCACTGGTGGGCATGGCGTTGGTCCAGTTTATTCAGCCCGTATTTCACTGCCAGGTCCAATGCCTCCTGGTATTCATCGGGGCGTAGGTTTCGGTCCAATGGTGG
>JAPHTU010000018.1 GCA_026196145.1 Gammaproteobacteria bacterium | reverse complement strand
TCAGCGCCTTCATTGTGCTCAGCATTGGATGTTGCCGATTCCAACACCTTGGAAATAATGCCGGCCGCCTTCTTGTTGCTGAACCTGAGTATATTTTGTGCACGCTCGACCGGTAGCCCACGAATCTGGTCTGCAACCAGACGCGCCTTCTGTGCGGATATACGTACACCTTTTAATCGCGCTGAAACTTCCATTGCATCAATTCCTTAACTGTAATCCTGTCTACTTGACCTTCTTATCAGCGGCATGACCACGATAAGTACGAGTCGCTGAAAATTCACCCAGCTTATGACCCACCATGTTCTCGGTAATCAGTACCGGTACATGCTGACGTCCGTTATGCACAGCGATAGTCAAACCAACCATATTTGGCAAAATCATTGAACGACGTGACCAGGTCTTGATTGGACGCTTGTCATTACTCGCCGCCGCCGTCTCCACCTTCTTTGCCAGGTGTAAGTCAACAAACGGGCCTTTTCTAATTGAACGTGGCACTGATAAATCCTCTTGATTACTTACGGTTACGGCGACGAACGATCAGTTTGTCCGTACGCTTGTTTTTACGTGTTTTGTATCCCTTGGTTGGCATACCCCATGGTGAAACCGGATGACGACCACCTGAAGTACGACCTTCACCACCACCATGAGGATGGTCAACCGGATTCATGGCAACACCACGTACGGTCGGACGTACGCCGCGCCAGCGCGTGGCACCGGCCTTACCCAGTTTACGCAGGGCGTGCTCGTCGTTACTGACTTCACCAACCGTCGCGCGGCAGTCAGCAAGTACCTTGCGCATTTCACCGGAACGCAGACGCAAGGTGGCGTGCATACCTTCACGAGCAACCAGCTGTACACCAGCGCCTGCAGCTCTCGCCATTTGCGCACCTTTACCCGGCTTCATTTCAATCGCGTGGATAACGGTACCCAGTGGGATGTTACGCAGTGGCAGGCAGTTACCCGGTTTGATTGCGGCCTCGTTGCCGGAAACAACCGAATCACCAGCCTTCACACCTTTAGGCGCAAGAATATAGCGGCGCTCGCCATCTGCATATAACACCAGAGCGATATGCCCGGTACGGTTAGGGTCGTATTCAATACGCTCTACCTTGCCCACGATGCCGTCTTTATCGCGTTTGAAATCGATGACGCGATAACGCTGCTTATGACCACCGCCGCGATGACGTGTAGTGATACGACCACCACTGTTGCGACCACCGGTCTTGCTCTTTTTCTCAACCAGCGGCGCATAGGGCTCACCCTTGTGCAGGTCGGTATTAATGACCTTGACAACGTGGCGCTGACCAGCGGATGTCGGTTTTAATTTAGAAATTGCCATTTGCCTAATCCTTTACTCAGCACCAATAAAATCTATTTCCTGACCGGCCTGTAATTTAACCGTGGCCTTTTTCCAGTCAGAGCGCTTGCCATTGTTCAGGCCAAAACGCTTGCTCTTGCCCTTGACATTGGAAGTCGTCACACCCTCGACAGTGACTTCGAACATCTTCTCAACAGCTGCCTTGATCTCGGGCTTGCTTGCGTCACGCAGTACACGAAAGGTGTACTGGTCATGATTGTCAGCGCCCAGTGCGCTCTTTTCAGAGATCACTGGCGCCAGGATAATTTTCATTAGACGATGATCGTTCATCCCAACCACTCCTCAATCTTGCGTGCTGCATCGACAGTCAACATTACCTTGTCAAACCGGATCAATGTCGCCGGATCCAGTGCCGCGACATCACACAGCCCGATATAGGGGATGTTACGAACGGACAGGTACAGGTTTTCATCCATATCTTCAGTAACGATCAACGCATTTTCCAGCGACAGATCCTTCAGTTTTGCCGCCATGACTTTAGTCTTGGCTTCTTCCGCCTTGAAATCATCAACCAGCACCAGGCGTTCCTGACGTGCCAGCTCGGAAAGTATGCACTGCATGGCAGCACGATACTGCTTGCGGTTCATCTTCTGCGAGTAATCCCTCGGCTTGGCAGCAAAAGTCACGCCACCGCTACGCCAGATAGGGCTACGACTGGTACCCGCACGGGCCCGACCAGTACCCTTCTGACGCCATGGCTTGATACCGCCACCGCGCACAGCAGCACGATTTTTATGCGCCTTGGTACCGGCCCGCTCACCAGCCTGGTAAGCAGTAACCGCCTGATGCACCAGCCCTTCATTAAACTCTCGCGCGAAGGTCGCGTCAGACAAGCTGACTGAAGCTCCTGAATGTGTTTTTAAATCCACTTTAACTTCCTCTTAATCTTCAGGCCTTGGCCGTTTTCTTCAATGCAGGCTTGATAATGACATCACCGGCACGTGATCCAGGCACCGAGCCCTTGATCAAAATAAGATTGCGTTCATTGTCAACGCGCACAACTTCAAGGTTCTGAATCGTGTTCTTTCTGGCACCCATATGACCAGGACCCTTCTTGCCCGGGAAAACGCGGCCGGGAGTCTGGTTCTGACCCGTTGAACCTACTGCACGGTGAGATATCGAGTTACCGTGGGTATAGTCCTGATGGCTAAAGTTGTGTCGCTTGATACCACCCTGAAAACCCTTACCCTGGGTAATGCCACTCACGTCAACATATTGACCAGCCTCAAAGATTTCGACAGTAATTTCATCACCTGCCTTGATCTCTTCACCTTCGGCATCATCCAGTCGGAATTCCCATGTACCACGACCGGCTTCAACACCAGCACTTGAGAAGTGACCTTTCATCGCCCTGGTAACCCGGTTGGCACGACGAGTACCCGTGGTTACCTGCAATGCACGGTAACCATCATTATCTTCTGTGCGCACCTGGGTAACACGATTTGGCGCTACTTCAACCACTGTTACAGGGATAGAGCCACCATCATCAGTAAAGACGCGGCTCATACCAGCTTTACGACCTATTAAACCTATAGCCATACCACTACACCCACTTAGTTCAATTTAATCTGGACATCTACACCAGCAGACAGGTCCAGTTTCATCAACGCATCAACTGTTTTATCTGTTGGATCAAGAATATCCATCAAACGCTTATGCGTACGGATTTCATATTGATCACGCGCATCCTTGTTTACGTGCGGTGAAATCAACAGCGTAAAACGCTCTTTACGGGTCGGCAGCGGAATAGGACCACGCACGACTGCACCTGTGCGCTTGGCCGTTTCAACAATCTCTCTGGCGGACTGATCGATCAGACGATGATCAAATGCCTTGAGACGTATACGAATCTTTTGATTACTTGCCATGATTCCTTTTTCCTGTAACCCAGTACTTAATATATCCAGTTAATGGTAATGTTCAGTTAATACCTAAAACTTACTCAATAATTTTCGCAACAACACCGGCGCCAACCGTACGGCCACCTTCACGTA
>JAPHTU010000341.1 GCA_026196145.1 Gammaproteobacteria bacterium | reverse complement strand
CGCCAGCTAATATGGCGGGAGTTCGCGCGCTATATCTTGCTGCATTTCCCGGAAACCGCCACCGAACCCATGAACAAAAGATTCACCCCCGGCTTCTGGAAAAACGATCCACAGGGCTTGCGGGCATGGCAAGAGGGAAAAACCGGCATCGCTATCATTGATGCCGGCATGCACCAACTTTGGCGGACCGGTTGTATGCATAACCGTGTACGCATGCTGGTTGCATCGCTGCTGACTAAAAACATGGGCATCCGCTGGCAGGATGGTGCGAAATGGTTCTGGGAAACACTGGTAGACGCTGATCTCGCCAACAACACCATGGGTTGGCAATGGGTTGCCGGCTGCGGCGTAGATCCCGCGCCCTATTTTCGAATCTTTAATCCCGACACGCAAGCCAGGCGCTTCGATGCCGAACAACATTATGTAAAGCGCTGGATCAGACCCGGCTGGACACAGCGCGCTGAGGCCGCTGCCATCAATCTGCCCAGCACTCGCCAGCACGCATTGGACCGCTATAACGATATGATCCGTAACCAGAAATAAACAACAGGTAAAATTGCAAGGGCATAGATTCTGCTATAAATCGATAAGCAACTAATTTGCCCATCGTTATTTATCCAGGAATATTGTAATATCGCCCACCCCGGATTGCTGTTGCCCTTGAAGGGCTCCCCGCCGAGCCCCACACCTTAAGGCTAACTTAAGCTTCAGCAGACATAATTGCTGGATACCCAATTACATACTCTATCCATACCGTGTCACGTAACCTTTATATCAACCTCAAGCTGATTTTTGCTCCGATTCTCCTGTGCATCCTGTTTTTATCAGTGGCGCGCCTGGGATTTTACGTTTGGCAGTTTGATCGTGTCGCCGATACCGGTGAATTAAGCTTTGTCTTTTTACAGGGCCTGCGCTTCGACCTGGTGCTCATGGCAATGGTCATGATTATTCCAGCCTCGTTATCGCCGTTGTTCATGACGCACAGAATATTATTCAGGCCGTGGCGCTGGTTTATGCTGGTCTATACGACGGCCTGGTTTGTGTTTATCTGTTTTATGGAGTTCTCAACGCCGTCTTTTATTAACCAGTACGACTCGCGCCCCAATTACCTGTTTGTTGAATACCTTGAACATTACAAGGAGCTCGGTGCCACATTGCTCGCCGAATATCCGCTGCAATTACTCATCGCCGCCGTCATGGTGCCGCTGCTGAGCTGGTTATTCATGCGTACCTACCGACGGGTGTTGACATCACACCAACCCCTGCACTGGTTCGCCGCCATTCTGCTGGTGCCTGTTTTACTGCTCAGCATGGGTATGGCCGGCAGGTCCTCGCTCGGTCATCGCCCGGCCAATCCGGCAACTGTGGCCGTTACAACTGATCACCTGGTCAACGAGCTTGCCCTGAGCTCCACATACACCCTGCTGTATGCCATTTATCAGTCGCGTTACGACAAGAAAGGTGGCAAACCCTATGGTGAAATGCCTTTTGAACAGGTTGTCGATATCGTCAAACGCGAAATGCTGGTTGATGAGGATAACTTTATCTCCGATCAGTATCCGACCTGGCGTCAACAACAAAGCACAACACCGCGCGAGCAACCTTATAACCTGGTGATCATCCTCGAGGAGAGCCTGGGTGCAGAATTTGTCGGCAAGATGGGCGGCCTGCCGCTGACACCGAATATTGACCGGCTGGCCGATGAAGGCATCTGGTTCGAAAACCTGTACGCAACCGGCACCCGTTCAGTCAGGGGTATTGAAGCCGTCACGACAGGCTTCCTGCCTTCAGCGGCCATCAGTATCGTGAAACAGAACAAGGCTCAGCGTGACTTTTTTACCCTTGCCAGTTACCTCAAGCAATATAACTACGATACCGGATTTATCTACGGTGGCGAGGCCCACTTTGACAATATGCGCGGCTTCTTCATGGGCAATGGGTTTAACTACGTCATTGACCACAAGGATTACAAGAACCCGATATTCAAGGGTAGCTGGGGGGTTTCCGATGAAGACCTGTTCAACATGGCGGACCAGAAATTCAGCAGCTATGCTGCGGACCAGCCATTCTTCAGCCTGATATTCTCATCATCCTTTCATTCTCCATTTGAATTCCCCGATGGCCGCATAGAACTATATGACGAGGAAAAGAACACGGAAAATAATGCCGTTAAATACGCAGACTACGCAGTAGGAAAATTTATCGAAAAGGCCAGGCAATCCAGCTACTGGGACAATACGATATTTATCGTTATCGCCGACCATAACTCACGGGTCTATGGTAACGCGCTGGTACCCGTCGAACGTTTTCATATCCCGGGATTAATACTGGGCGGACCAGTCAAGCCCGACGTCATCAGGACCCAGGCCAGCCAGATCGATATCCCACCAACATTGCTATCCATGATCGGCATCAACGGAGAACACCCGATGATTGGCCGCGATCTGACCATCCCTGAAAACCGTAATGCCATCGGCCGGTCCATCATGCAGTTCTACAAGGTACAGGCCTATCGGGAAGGTGATGATATTGCAGTACTCCGTTATGACCTGCCGCCTGCTTTATTCACCTATGAAGACAAGAAACTGGTGCCTTCAAACAAAACGAACCAGGAACTGATAGACAAGGCGATAGCGCATTCAATATTTGCGCAAAAGGCTTACAACGAAAAACTGTACCCACAACAGGTCAACAACTAACCCGAATATCCTTATTTCAGAGGGTGCGCCGGGAAACCTGTATTATTTTCCAGTTTGCTTTCCTACCCATACCTGCTGCTGTGGTTTTGCACTGGTGGCCCGGGTCTCTGTGTTTTCATACTGCAGGTATCCGAGCAGGAAAAAAAAGGCGCATATACGGTAGTAGCCGTCGAGTATACGAAGCCCGACTTCGGTTTCCTCCAATATGACCGGCTTTTCAAACGTTCCATGGTCTTTCAGGTAGTCAATGTGGCGTCGGAAAATTGCATGGTACTCGGGCTTGGACAGGCTGGGACTAAACGACACGCCAACCACCTGTGCCTGGAAAATGTCCCTGACGGCATCCATGTCGTCCTTGATTATCATGGCGGGATTCAGGGCTAGTTCCTTTTTCTCCCATTGCATGCCGGCAAGATAATCCAGCCTGGAATCACTTCCCAACAGGTAATGCCATGCATTGTACTCAGTGGGTGGCCAACCATAGTCATCCCACTCGGCAACTGGCCCAAGCCATGCTTCGATGATTTCAACCGGTGTATTTGGCAGGTCTTTTTGTATATCCATTATTTATACCTTTGCTATACGTAACTATAGTTGACAGGCAGGCCGAACGTACGCTACGAACAATCTAACTTATCACATGCCCGGGCTATATGGACTTTCCAGCACCACCGTAAAACGCCGCCTCCGCATGTAATGATATTGATATTTTTCGAATAGTGAAATCAGTAATCCATAGGAACTGGGATTCGGAGGTTTCCCCACATGTCGGCAGCAGGCTTATAACCCGACTCCGCTTGGCCGGGGATACCTGCTGCCCCAATACTTAGTTAGGCGTACCCCGACATAGAGAAAAGCTTAAGTTAGCCTTAAGGTTCGATCCCCATAATGGCATCCATGATAAATCCAAGGATCGCCAAAATGCCTGCCTCTGCCGTTGATACCAGCGCCCTGGATCACGCCCCAGTTAAGGTTGATGCTGCGTCTGGCACCGATGAAAACAGCCGGAAACTCACGCTACTGGACAGCCAGCATGAGGATCGCTTGCTCGCCGAGGGATTTGTTCAGGACGTATTTTTCAAGGCCTACCAGGCAAAATTAAGCACTTTTTACCCCCTGCTGCTCTCTATCAGCGAACAGACCGACAGGGGGCAACACCATTATTCAGCCGTTGCCGGCGTCCGCCCGGCCGGCTCGGAGCCCCTGTTTCTGGAGCAATATCTGGAACAATCGGTTGAACAGGTACTGGACGTACCCCGGGAAAAAATCATAGAAATCGGTAACCTGGCTCCAGCCAATGCCGGGCAGGCCCGCTGGTTAATTACCACGCTTAACGCCTTTATGCTCGGCGCCGGCTTTACGCATGTGGTTTTCACCGCCGTACCCAAATTGAAGAACGCCTTTAGCCGTATGGGCCTGCCTTTAGCCGAGCTGGCCAAGGCGCACTGCGATGTGCTGTCAGCCGAGGAGAAGGCCAACTGGGGTAGTTATTACGAGGCAAACCCCATGGTGTTTGCCGGTGACCTGCGTGTCGGAGAGGCCCCTCTCACCGCCGCGGCAAAATTAGACCCGTTTCTGCATAACCTGTGTCAGCGAGCCAACCAGGCCGGTGAAGACTTCATATCCAACCTGAGTAATCGACACTGACACTAGCCCAACTCATCATGAGTGCCATCGTCAACAACCTACAGCATCTTGCTACATCGACGCCGAATACCGATGCGGTTATCGGCTCAGACATCACGCTGAGCTGGGTCGACCTGTACCGGACAGTCGGTGAACTGGTCGAAAAACTGCACTTTAAGCACACCCTGGGCGTGCATCTGCATAACTCCCCGGCCTGGATAGTCAGTGATCTGGCAGCGATTGAGGCAAATGCCCATAACATCCCGCTACCCACCTTTTTCAGTCATGAACAGTTGGATCACGCCATCATCGATGCCAGCATCGATACCATTATTACCGATAATCCAACCCGGCTGTTGGCCCTGGTAGGTGGCGTCGAACAACAGGTGATTGAGCTGTGCGGGCGTGAAGTCACATTAATTCATCTGCACAAGCCGGAAAAGCCTGAATCGCCGGCCTGCAAGATCACTTACACCTCTGGTACCACAGGCACACCGAAAGGCGTCATCTTGTCACAGCAACATATCGAAACGGTCGCACAATCATTATCTGATGCCTCGCGGGCCAGCGCCGATGATCGTGCCCTGGTCATGCTGCCGCTATCCACCCTGCTGGAAAACATCGGCTCCGTTTACTCGCCGATACTCGCTGGCGCACAGATCATTGTGCCGGATAACGAGGAAACCGGGCTCATTGGTTCCAGCGGCATCCATATCGAGGCCTTTGCCACAATGCTCAACAAATATCGCCCGACAACCATGATCCTGCCGCCACAATTATTGAAACTGGTTGTTGGTCTGGCGACACAGGGACAATTACCAGATTCATTTCGTTATATCGCCGTTGGCGGCGCACCCGTCGGGGCCGCCCTGCTGGAACAGGCCCGGGCACTGGGTCTACCGGTCTACCAGGGTTACGGCCTGTCCGAGGCCTGCTCGGTGGTGGCGGTCAACACGCCTGATCAACAACGTGTTGGTTCTGTTGGCAAACCCCTGCCGCATTCACAGGTGCAAATCAGCGAGGATGGGGAAATCCTGGTCAGCGGGACCATTTATGATGGCTATCTGAATACACCCACACTGACGGAAACCGCGCTTGCCACGGGGGACCTGGGTTACCTGGATGAGGATGGTTATCTCTATATCACCGGTCGCCGCAAGGATGTCATTATTACCGCCTACGGCCGCAATATCTCACCCGAGTGGCTGGAGGCTGAACTACAGGCGCATCCGGATATCGCACAGGCCGCTATCTTCGGTAATGGCCAGGCATTCCTGGCGGCCGTGCTGGTACCCTCACCGGCCATGTTACATACCCACCAGGGTCATATCACAGAGCTGCTGGTCGGTTTTAGCCATACATTGAAAGATATTAATGCAGGGCTACCTGACTATGCACAGGTCGCCGAGTTCATCGTTGCCAACCAACCTTTCACGCCGGACAACCAGCAGCTCACCAGCAATGGCCGTCCGCGTCGAGACATTATCGGCCAGCAATATGCCGAACAACTTTCTGATACCTATGAGGACAACAATGAGCACGTTTTTTGAGCGCCTGCAGTCGGAAACGCAGACTGCCCGTGAAGAGATGCTGGGCATCGAGCAATTACAGCGTGGTGCCCGTGGCGATATTTCACTGGCCATCTATACCGCCTACCTGACCGAGGCCTATCACCACGTTAAACACACCACCCCTTTGCTAATGGCCTGCGGCAGCCGCATCCCGTCCAGCAAGGAATGGTTACGTGACGCAATCGCCGAATACATCGAGGAAGAGTTAGGACATCAGGAGTGGATCCTCAACGACATCAGGGAGTGCGGCGAAGACAGCGAGGCCGTTCGTCATGGCCAGCCAAAACCGGCGACTGAACTCATGGTGTCCTATGCCTATGACAGCATTGCACGAGGTAACCCGCTAAGTTTCTTTGGCATGGTGCTGGTACTCGAAGGCACGAGCATCAATCTGGCGACACATGCCGCCGAGAAGATTCGCGAGTCACTTGGTTTATCGCAAAAGGCTTTTAGTTACTTAAGTTCTCACGGCTCCCTTGATATCGAACACATGGGCTTCTTTGAGAAGCTCATGAACCGTGTTGAAGACGAAGATGACCAGCAAGCCATCATTCACATGGCAAACATGATGTACAAACTTTATGGCGATGTATTTCGCTCAATTCCACTTAACTGATACCTGAATTGCACTTCGGAGAAAACCACATGAAAAGCAAAATCATTTCACTAGCAGTAATCGCACTCATTTTTAACATCCCTGCAAGCGCAGACATGCAGACAGATATTGCCGATATACAACACGCATGGGCGAAGGCCAATTACGACACCCCAAAGGACCAACAGGCCAAGACCTTTGAAACACTGGTCAAGCAGGCGCGCGATATTGCTGCCGCATATCCCGACAAGGCCGAGCCCAAGGTCTGGCTCGCCATCGTGCTCAGCACGGACGCAGGTGTCACCGGTGGCCTTGGTGCGCTAGGCAAGGTCAAGGAGGCCCGTAAGCACCTTGAAGAGGCCGAGGCGATTGACCCAACCGTATTAGATGGCTCTGTTTACACTTCACTGGGGTCACTGTATTACCAGGTGCCCGGCTGGCCACTCGGTTTTGGCAACGATGACAAGGCTGAGGAATACCTGCAGAAGGCGCTGGCCGCGAATCCTGATGGCATAGACCCGAACTATTTCTACGGCGACTTCATGCTGGAGGAAGGCAAGGCAGCAGAGGCCAAAAAATATTTCGAGAAGGCGCTGTCTGCGCCAGCCCGACCCGATCGTCCATTGGCTGACCAGGGACGCAAGGATGAAATTGCGACCAAGCTCAGCAAAGTCGAAGAACGTCTAAACTAATCGGACAATATTATGAGCATGAATGGCAAACACGTAATCCTGACCGGCGCAGCCGGCGGCATCGGCCAGCAGCTGGCGCAACGTCTGGATCAGGCTGGTGCCAGCCTGTCCCTGGTTGACTTAAGCGATGAAGGGCTAAAGCAAACTAGCGTTCTGCTAAATGGTAATAACCACCTTGGTGTCGCGGTTGACCTGACCACTGAAGATGGCAGAAGCCAGATCATCCAGCAGACACTGGATAGGTACGGACGTATCGATACCCTGATTAATTGCGCCGGCATCAACCCGTTCGGCGTGTTTGCCGAGCAGGACCCTGCTGTCATTCAGAAAACCCTCGACATCAATCTCGTGGCCCCCATGATGCTGACCCATGCTGTATTGCCGCATATGCAGCAACAGGGCAGTGGTCACATTGTTAACATTGGTTCGACTTTTGGCAGTATCGGTTTTGCCTGGTTTACCGCCTATTCGACCAGCAAGTTCGGCCTGCGTGGTTTTTCTCAATCCCTGCGCCGGGAGCTGGATGGCAGCGGCATTGATGTCACCTATGTTGCACCGAGGGCAGTCAAAACCGCCATCAATTCCCAGGCCGTCTATGAGATGGCGGAAAAGGTCAAAATGAATTTTGATGAGCCATCAGTTGTCGCCGACAAGATCATGCACGCAATCGAGGGACACAAGCGTGATGTCTATATCGGCTTCCCCGAGTCGCTATTTGTGCGGATCAACGCCGTCGCCCCGGGTATTGTAGATAACGCACTAAGGAAGCAAAATAAGGTCGCACAGTCGCATGCCACCCGTGAGAACCCGACCACTTGAGAATACTACTCGTCGAAGATGACCCGTTACTCGGTGACGGGCTTGTTACCGCGATGCAAAATGATGGCTATACCGTTGACTGGCTTAAAGACGGCAAGCACGCCCTGCAGGCAATAAAAACCGAGGACTTCAATCTTGTTCTGCTCGACCTCGGTCTACCCGGCATGGATGGCCTTGAGGTCATCAGGCAAACCCGCAAAAAATCTATCGATGTCCCCATCCTCATCCTCACCGCCCGTGATGCAATAGATGATCGCGTTACCGGGCTGGACCTCGGCGCTGACGATTACATGACCAAGCCCTTCGACGTGAATGAGCTACATGCTCGACTCCGCTCATTGATACGCCGCAGCCATGGCCGCGCCAGCCCGTTATTGGAAAGGGCCGGCATCCGTATCAATCCCTCTGACAAATCCGTCAGCTACCGCGACAAGCCGGTTAGCCTATCCAGCAAGGAATACAGTGTTCTCCTGTACCTTGTTGAGAATGCCGACCGGGTTACCTCTCGCGCCCAGCTTGAGGAACAGCTCTATGGCTGGGACCAGGCAATCGACAGCAATGCACTGGAGGTCCATATTCACAACCTGCGCAAAAAGCTGGATAGCGCTATCATCAAGACCATCCGTGGTATCGGCTACCAGCTACAGGATCCGAAAGGTCTGTGAAATCCATCCGCATCAAATTGCTGATTAGTGTACTGGGCGTTTTTATTACAGCGCTAACCATCCTCACGGTACTAACCTACTATGAGACCTCACACGAAATTGAAGAGGTATTTGACGCTGAACTTGTACAGACGGCCCGTATGATTAACCAGCTGGCGCTGGCCAATATCGACAGCAAGGGCATGGATGTCACGATCCCTGAGACAGATCAACACAGGGGACACAAGTATGAAAAACATATCAGCTATCAGGTCTGGTTTCGTAATGCCCTGGTATTACGCTCGGCATCGGCACCGACAGACCATGCCATGGCCAACACCGCCGGTTACAGTGATACCAGTATCGGCGATAAACGATGGCGGGTTTTTGCCCTCTACCCGGAAAGCTCTCCCTACCGTATCTATACCGCCGAAGATTACCGGGCCCGCGATGAGCTGACGTGGGAAATCGTTGTTGAATCGCTGGGCGTTTATTTCTGGTCCCTGCCCATACTCGGTATCATTTTTTATCTGATACTGAGTAGCGGCCTTAGCTCACTAAAGAAAATATCGGAAGATGTCAGCCTGCGGGACGTTAACAAACTCAAGCCACTCAACAAGGATGAAGTACCGACCGAGGTACTACCTTTAGTCACTGCCCTGAATGAGCTGTTAGCAAAGCTGGACATCGCCATACTGAAGGAACGACGTTTTACATCCGACGCTTCGCATGAACTACGCACACCCCTGAGTGGTATTCGCCTGCATGCACAACTTGCCATGCAGGCCGGCAATACGGAAGATCGTGAACATGCACTGCAACAAATCATCAACGCCGTTGATAACAGTACGCACCTTGTTGAACAGATGCTGACCTTGACGCGACTTGATCCTGCCAGCCCTGATCTGCCGGTTGAAGATATCGAACTACAGACACTATGCGATACGCTGATCACAGAAATGCAGGACGACGCGCAAACCAGACACCAGAAAATCGTACGCAACTTCCAGCAATCCACTATTCAGATCAGCTGTAATCACGACCTCCTGTATACCTTACTGCGCAACCTGCTGGAGAATGCCATTCAGCATTCAGGTGAGAACTCGGAGATCACCGTCGCAATCCACTCAGACAACAACCAAATAAAACTATCTATCGAGGACGATGGGCCGGGCATACCCGAAACACAATTGGAACTGGTAACCCAGCGTTTTTATCGACTCGCCGGCCAGGAAGTTTCCGGTTGCGGGCTAGGACTCTCGATAGCAACAGAAGCAGCAACAAGACTTGGCGCAGAATTGACCCTGTCAGGCCGCGAAGACAAGCAGAACGGGCTACTGGCCGTTGTCAGTATACCGACGCAACAATAGTACAGCCACAGCAAGTCCTGCTCACTCGTTCAGGTCGGCCGCTGATTTTTACTTCAAGTTCAAATCAGTATGACCACCGGCAGGCCCAACAAACCTGAATTCAACTTTTAAACAAGATCAATGATCTCCATACAATGCGGCCAGGATTTTATCCGCACCACGACCGAGCAGGTCTTCTGCCAACTCTATGCCCAATGATTCTGCGTCTTCAGCAGCACCGGTAATATCACCGCCGATGACTTGCCTGCCATCCGGGCTGGCGACCAGGCCACGTAACCAGAGCTGGTTATCCTCCAGTAAGGCAAAGCCCGCGATGGGCACCTGGCAACCGCCCTCCAGTCGGTGGTTGAATGCACGTTCTGCAGATACACGTATATTGGTTTGCTCATGATTCAGGCAGGCAAGCAATGCTATGGTTTCCTCATCGTCTTCGCGCGTCTCGATACCAACCGCACCCTGGCCGACAGCAGGCAGTATTGTTTCAGCCGGGATGCGGGAACGTATACGGTCTTCCAGTTCCAGTCGAACAAGACCGGCAGCGGCCAGAATGATGGCATCAAAATCCCCGTTATCGAGTTTCGACAGGCGGGTTTGTACGTTTCCGCGCAGGTCCATTATTTGTAGATCCGGTCGCATCACCAATATCTGACTACAGCGGCGTAAGCTGGAAGTACCGACACGGGCACCTTCAGGCAACTCATCAATCGTTTCGTACTGATGAGACACGAATGCATCCAGCGGCACCTCGCGTTCACATATCACGGGCAGGGCAAAACCCTCCGGCAGGTCCATCGGCACGTCCTTCATGGAATGCACGGCGATATCCGCATCGCCATTCATCATGCCCTGTTCCAGTTCCTTGATGAACAGGCCTTTACCGCCAATCTTGGCTAGCGGCGTATCGAGTATCTTGTCGCCTTGAGTCAGCATGGTGACCAGTTCAATCTCCAATCCTTCATGCTCTGCCAGCAAGCGGTCGCGGACATAATAGGCCTGCCATAGTGCCAGTGGTGATTTACGTGTGGCTATCTTTAGTATTTTTTTCTGCATACGACTTGCTTCTTTAATAAACTCAATTGATTAACAGGCTACGACGAGCGCATATGTTCTATAACCGCCACCGGGTCCGGCCTGACCCCGCGCCAGATATAAAATGATTCTGCGGCCTGTCCTACCAGCATACCCAGACCGTCCAGTACCAGTTCGGCCCCCTGATTTCTTGCCCATTCCTGAAAAGGCAGTGATCCATCACCATACATCATGTCATAAGCCAGTGCAGACTCTGCAAATATGCCAGGTGGCAGGGGCGCAACCTTGCCCTGCAGGCCCAATGACGTGCCATTGATAACCATATCGAACTGCTGACCTTCGAGAGCCCCGAATGTACTCACCTTTATCGGGAACTCGTCCGCATGAATATCCCTCAACAACTCGGCCTTCTCAATGGTGCGATTGGCGATGGTAATGCTGGCCGGGGCTTCATCAATCAATGGCTTCAGCACCCCACGCACCGCACCACCTGCACCAAGGATCAATAGCCTTTTATCTTTAATCTGTCGCTGATGATTGAGCTTGATATCATTCACCAGACCGGCGCCATCGGTATTGTCAGCATATATAGAGCCATCTTGCCTGAATACCAATGTATTGGCAGCCCCTGCCTTTAGTGCCCGTGGGCTAGCCTCGTTTGCGGCGGCAAAAGCAATCTCTTTGAATGGTACCGTAACATTCGCCCCGGCAATCCCTTCTTCCCGCATAGACCGCAATGCGTCTGTAAATTCACCGACCTCTATCAGCCGCCGATCATATTCAATCTCCTGATCGGTTTGACTGGCAAACTGCCGGTGAATATCCGGTGACAGGCTATGCTCGATGGGATTACCCAATACCAAATAACGATCCATGATCAAACCCTATCTGACCAGTCCCGCTTCCACGCTATCCCGTGTTTTACGGTCCGTCAGGTTTTCTATCAGTGTCAGTGCAAAATCCATGGCCGTACCCGGACCTCGGGAAGTCACCACCATGCCATCCTGCACAACGGCCTGACCGGTATCCAGCCCCGGCATATCTGCATTATTCAGTACCCCTGGGTAGCAGGTGACGTCCTTGCCTTCCAGCAAACCCGCACTGCCCAACACCTTGGGTGCGGCACAGATCGCAGCCGTGAACTTGCCGCTGTTGGCCATCTTGATCAGCAGTTCCCTGATACGCGGATCCGCATCTAGGTGATCAGATCCAGGAAGACCACCGGGCAAAACCAGCATGTCATATTCCTGTGTCAGCGCCTCGTCCAGCGTCATGTCCGGCACCAGCACTACCCCCCGGCTGGCCTGTACCGGACCTGCCTGCAACCCTGCAACAATGACCTCGATACCGGCCCGACGTAACAGGTCGATAACTGTTACCGCCTCAAGCTCCTCACAACCTTCCGCTAGTGGAACTAATACTTTTGCCACGATTACCTCCTGCTGGTTTTAACGCCATCTGACGCGTTGCAATTAACTGACTTACCGGCACCAGTTCTATGCCCTGTTGCCTCAGGCGGGGCAGATTATCCTTTAAAAAATTGATTGTTTCCTCATAGGGATGTGCAATCGCAAGGGCTGAGCCCTGCTGTTTTGCCATGCTGATTAGCTCATCAAATTGCTGCGCAATCTTTCCCTGCTCGTAATCCAGGAATATATCCCGCCGGGTGGCTGGCAGACCAGCCTCTCTTGCCGCCTTCAGGGCCACCGTATGGTGCGTCGTGCGGCTGTCGATAAAGGCGATACCACGATGTCGTGACAGTTCATCAGCCAGCCATTGCATGCGCAGATAATCAGCGGTCAGCAATGAGCCCTCATGATTATTGACGGCAATAACTCCGGGCACCGCTGCCAGATTATTCTGTATGGTGCGAACAAATGTGATCCAGTCCATTGATTGAGTCAGCAT
>JAPHTU010000220.1 GCA_026196145.1 Gammaproteobacteria bacterium | reverse complement strand
CTTCTCTCAAATGCCTGTGCAATGGCGGCGTAGTCATCCCCGGGTTCAATGTCCTTGATATTGAAGCGACGATAGTCGCTTTTTAGCGGACCTGATTCATTAAACACGACACATGATGCGACGGTGCTGTCTCCCTGCGTGTGGCTGATATCAAAACATTCCATCCGCTTGGGTAGTTCATCCAGACCCAGTAATTCCTGCAAGGCCAGCACGCGTTTTTGTTGACTACTATGGCTGGCCAGTCTGCTATCCAGTGCCTCCTCGGCATTGTGCAGGGCGCGCTGCATCCACTTTGATCGGTCTCCGCGTGTTTTATGTTTTATCTGCAAGCGCCGTCCGGAGCGCTCAGACAATACGCTTTCAAGCAATTTGTCATTGGATGGCTGCGCGGACACCACCAGTTCCTGTGGCAATTCGTTATTGAGGTAATACTGGCTGATGAATGCCTCGAGGATATCGGCTTGCTGCTGAGCACTATCGGGCAGTTTGGGGAAGAATGTCTTGTTGCCCTGGTTAATGCCATGACGGAAATAAAATACCTGGATGCAGCATTGCCCTGCCTTGCTGGTACAGGCAATGACATCGATGTTGAGCTGGCTGTTGCCGCTCACGTACTGCTTTTCAAGGATATGGTTGAGGCCTTCAATCTGGTCACGATAGGTGGCGGCCTCCTCGAATGCCAACGACTCGGAAGCCTGCTCCATCTTGCCCACCAGTGCATCGATAACGGTTTGTGTTTTTCCCTTTAAAAACAATTCGGTATGTGCAATATCTTTTGCATAATCTTGAGGACTGATCTTGCCAACACAGGGTCCGCTGCAACGTTTAATCTGGTACTGCAGGCAAGGTCTGGAACGGTTCTTGAAATAACTTTCATTGCATTGCCTTAACCTGAATATTTTATGGATCAGGTGGATGGTCTGGCGTACCGCCCCTGAATTGGGATAAGGACCAAAAAATGACCCCGGCTTTTTTTTAATGGTCCCCCTGAATAACGAGATCCTCGGAAACTCATGCTGTGTCGAGATATAGATATACGGATAGCTCTTATCATCACGCAGTAGCACGTTGTAGCGTGGTTGATATTTCTTGATCAGGGTATCTTCCAGTAATAAAGCCTCGTTCTCCGTATGCGTGACGGTGACTTCGATCGAATGGATGCGACTGACCAGGGCCAGTGTTTTATTGTTATGTGCACGGGTGAAATAGCTGCTCAACCGCTTTTTCAGGTTCTTCGCCTTGCCGACATAGATGACCGTGCCCTGCTCATCCAGCATCCGGTAGACACCGGACAGGGTAGATACAGAGGCAAGAAATTCCTTGTGATTAAATTCAGTATTATTCATAATAATCAAATAGATACAATATATATCTAAAGTTTAATATCATTCAATCATCAGTCGGATTTGTTGAAATACCTGGTGGAACATCGCCTCTGTCAGTCGACGTGTCTGGGTGTTGTAGCGTGAGCAATGATAGGAATCAACCAACAGCCTGCCATCGGGTAGCTCATGGCGCGCGCCATGGGCAAACTTGTAGCTGGATAATTTAAGGCCACTTGCGCGCAGTATCGCATCATGCGCAATTTTCCCCAGGGCCAATATGACCGCGCCACTGGCAAGCGCCCTGATCTCTTCTGATAGATAAGGGTTACATTGCCTGATTTCGCTAGTAGTGGGCTTGTTGTCCGGTGGCAGGCATTTTACTGCATTGGTAATACGACAATTTATGAGTTTGAGATCGTCTTTTGCATGTGACGATACCGGGTTATTGGAAAACCCTTCCTTGTAGAGCGTTTCATATAATAATATGCCGGCGTGGTCGCCGGTAAAGGGTCTGCCGCTTTGGTTGGCCCCGTGTTTCCCGGGCGCCAGTCCGACGATTAATAACCCGGGGTCGCTGTCGCCAAACGCGGGCACCGGCTTGCAGAAATAGCCCGGATGATCATCCTTAACTTCACGTAGAAAATCAGCCAGTCTGGGGCAGAGCTGGCAATCGGGATTAAATGTAGCGGCTTTGTTCATGCTGGCAGATTATATCGGCCAGCATGCCAGCAAGGATATTGGTTTCTATTGATTATAGCGGCCGTGCCGAGGATTTAACCCTGGTTTGACCTTGGGGGATGCTGTCAAACCCATATGTAATGTATGCTACACAATGGCGACAGATACTTGATGCAGACAGAACAATAATTTGCCGGAGGCCACCCACAAATGAAAATATCAACGTTTTTCT
>JAPHTU010000141.1 GCA_026196145.1 Gammaproteobacteria bacterium | reverse complement strand
ACCTTTCTGGTATTAACCATACGGCGTCTGGACGCACAGCGTTTGCAGGCATAACCATGATGGCGCGTATTCAAAACCTGATTTTCATCATCCTGTTTCTCGGTATCATGGGCCTGCTCGGCTGGCTGACTGAACGTCATAGCATGCAGCTGGACCTGACCTGGGGCAACCGCAATTCCCTCACCGAGGCATCGGTTAACGCACTGAAGGAACTCAATCAGCCGGTTACCATTACCGCCTTTGTACGTGACGGCAGCAAGGCGGTACATGACATCATCAAGGACCTTGTTGAACGCTACCAGCGCCACAAACCGGACATTGAGTTAAAGTTTCTCAACCCGGATGTGGTGCCGCAACTGGTTCGCGAACACGGCATCACGGTAGATGGCGAAATCCTGGTGCAATACGGCAAGCGTCAGGAAACCCTGCAGAATCCCGGAGAGAAAGGCCTGACCCATTTACTGGTTAAACTTGCCGGCGCTGAGAACAGCTTTGTTGCCTTTCTGAGCGGACATGGTGAACGTGACTTATTGGGCGCTGCCAATCACGATCTGGGTAACTTTGGTGAACAACTTGAACAAAAGGGTTTCGTATTGCAGGCGATTAACCTGATCAAGACCCCGGCCATACCGGACAATGCCCGCGTGCTTGTCATCAGCTCACCGAAAACGCCTTACCTTGAAGGCGAACTACAGCTGATCGAGGACTATCTGGAAAAAGGCGGTAACCTGCTGTGGTTAACCGAACCCGCCGCCAATGACGGCCTGGCTGCACTTGCCGCGCACCTTGATATCAGGCGCCTGCCGGGACAGGTTGTTGACGCCACCAGTCGTTTGTTCGGCATTAATGATCCCACCTTTGCGCTGGCCGTCGAATATCCCAAACACGCAATCAGTGAACAACTTCATAGCCAGACCCTGTTCCCGCAGGCCACCGGGCTGGTGAGTGCTGATGAATCCGACTGGCTCGCATCGCCTGTGTTACAGACCCTGGCCCGTAGCTGGACTGAGCTGGACAATATTGAAGGTGACATTCGTTATAACGAAGGCACTGAAGAACGCCCAGGACCCATCACTATCGGGCTCGCCCTCGAACGGCCCTCGGCAACTGAACGGGAGAATGGTATTCCCGGCGCGCAAAGGATCGTGATAATCGGGGATGGTGACTTTCTGTCCAATACCTATCTTGGCAATGGCCAGAACCTGGATCTTGGCAACGCCATTTTCCAGTGGCTTAATCACAATGACAGTTTTATTGATATTGGTACGGTGAGCGCACCGGACGCCCAGCTTCAAATCACCCAGGCCGGTGCAATCGGGCTATTACTGACCTTCCTCATTGGTTTACCACTGGGGCTGCTAGGCGCCGGCATTACCATCTGGTTCAAACGGCGGCGCCGTTAAACATATCCGGCTGACTATTTCTCAATGACATCATGAAAAAACGCTTTCGTGAACGCTGGATTGTTAACCTTGGCCTGCTGGTTATTGTTGCCGTGCTGTTGTCGCTGACATTGATGGACAAGGAAGAGCCTGCCGAGGCAGTAACAACGCTGCATGACTTCATACCCGGGGCCATTACCGAAATTCGTATCATACGCAGTGGCAAGCACGATATTCACTTTCAGCTAAAAGAAGGCTACTGGCATATGCTGGCCCCTTATCAGGCACGCGCAGAACACAGCCTGATCAAACAGATACTGTCGTTAACCACGCTTCCTGCCGGCACCCTGCCTGACAACTCAACTCTCAAGTTGGCTGATTTCGGACTGCAGCAACCGGTCGTTAGTATTCAGCTTAACCAACACCGCATCAACTTTGGCGATAGCCAGCCGATCAACCAACTGCGTTATCTTGAACTGAATAAAAAAATTATGCTGATAACCGATCAATATATGAAACACCTCAAGGCCGGCAGTATTTCCTATATTGACCGACACCTGATACCAAAGAACAAGCAACTACAGACCCTTAACATTGCCGATAAAGACATTGACCTCACGCAGGCCACGGATATGTCGACTGCCTGGCAGTCCCTCAAGGCCAACTGGATCAGCCATGCTGCTGACAAACAGGTTCAACAGGGCATTGATGTACGTATCGGGCTGCAGGGCGACAACGACGAGCTACATTATATTGCCGAGCAAAGAGGCAGAGATATTGTGCTAACCAATATGCAAAGCAAGCTGGAGTATCATCTGGCTATCACGGCACATGACTCACTGGGACTGGGTTTTGACAGTGCCAGCAAACCGGACATCAACAGCAACTAGGCATGCCAGAGCTACCAGAGGTTGAGACAACAAGGCGCGGCATCTCGCCACACTGTCAGCAGCAAACGATTAGCGACGTCATTATCCGCAACCACAGGCTGCGCTGGCCCATTGCCGGCTCACTGCCTGGAAAGCTGCGCACACAACGCATTCAGGATGTCCAACGACGCGCAAAATACCTGTTGTTTGTCACTGATTCCGGCACGTTAATATTACATCTGGGCATGTCTGGCAGCCTGCGTATTTGTAATAAAAACGAGCCCGTTAAAAAGCACGACCACGTAGACATCGTTTTATCCAGCAACAAGGTAATACGATTCAACGATCCGAGACGCTTTGGTAGTCTGCACTGGACCCGGCAAGCGGTGACGAAACACAAACTGATTCACGAGCTTGGGCCGGAACCGCTAGGCGAACAATTTAATGCGCAGTATTTATATAACATCTCACGCAGGCGCAAGGTCGCAATAAAAAACCTGATTATGAACAGTCATGTTGTTGTTGGTGTCGGCAATATTTACGCATCCGAATCACTTTATCTTGCCGGCATACACCCGGCACGCGCAGCATCGCGTATTTCATTGCAACGTTATGAAAAACTGGTAACTGCGATCAGGAACGTGTTGCAGGCAGCTATCGAGTCAGGCGGCTCTACCCTGAATGATTTCACGCAACCTGACGGGCAACCCGGTTACTTCCAGCATCATTTCAGGGTGTATGGAAAAGCAGGTCAAGCCTGTGAGCATTGTCAGCAAACCATTGCACAGATTACCCAGGGACAACGTTCGACATTCTTCTGCAAATCGTGCCAACGCTGAGCAGGGATTTCCCTGCAGTTCGGACTTATCAGGAGCCCAGCAAAGTGACTTCAAACACGCCCAGGTAGATCAGCAGGCAATAGGCCAGCTTACAGGCAATATGTAATGCCTGATCGACATGCACATTAAACCAGTGTTCACATTTGGCGAAATCTATACACCAGTGCACAGCGGTCTCAATCAAGCCCAAGGTGGCGCTACCGGTAATCAGATAAACCGCGCCGCCATGCACCAGCGCATGCGATGTCATCCAGTAGTACCAGTGGGGAAACAACGCACCCTTGCTCCTCTGTGCATCGTT
>JAPHTU010000175.1 GCA_026196145.1 Gammaproteobacteria bacterium | reverse complement strand
GCTTAATCCTTCACCGCCTCCAGACAAAAAAGGCGAACCTCAGATGAGGTTCGCCTTGTGAGCCCAAACTATGGGACAGTAGTGCCGCGAGCGGGGCTTTTGATGGTTGTCATGTATCGCTAACGAGCACAGCGAAAGCCAATAGAACCGTAAATCTTGTCACCACTTACCGGTGGTTTTACATTACGAAAGGATGAGCGCAGATTGGGTGGATCTTCATCCCATGAACCGCCTCGGACGACGCGTTGCTTGCCATTGTCCGGACCGGCCAGATTGCCCTCGGCATATTGTTCAATACCATCCTTGCTGTACCAGGTGCTGGTCCATTCACCGGCATTGCCATGCATGTCATATAGATTGAAGGAGTTGGGTGCGCGGCTGCCTACGGGCCAGGTGCGGTCCTCGCCGCAGCCATCGCCTTCACCCTTGACGGAACCGGTAGTGACCTTGTCATCCAGAATTGCATAACGGCAGTTCGCTTTTTCTACCCAGGGGTAACGTGAGGTTGTGGTGCCGCGAGCGGCCTTTTCCCACTCGGCCTCGTTGGGTAGGCGTTTGCCAACATGCTTGCAGTAATCGACGGCATCCTGCCAATCAACGCAGTTTGCCGGATGGTGCTGCCGGTCTTCCGCGCCAATATTGCAATATTGGTTTCGCGCATGATCCTTGGGTCGGTTACACTTGCCCGCCTTGATGCACTTCATGTATTGCTCAACGGTAACCTCATGGGTATCAATCTGAAATGCCGGAACAAATACGCTGGTCCCACCCTTGGGGCCCTCGTCGGCGTCACAGGATGGATCGTCGGCTGAACAGCCCATCAGGAATGTGCCGGCAGGTATGGTTGTCATGCTGGCAGCGAACAGCCCCGGCATGAATGTGATGAGTGAAGTAAGCAGCAGGAAAAGTTTAACTTTGTTATTGATCATTGGAACATCACCCTGATTGTTTTGTACCTTTTTATTAAAGGATAGTAGATTTTACATATGACCGATAGAACTGATTTAATCTTTCAATGGTTGAAAGACCATGGTTACCCGGTAAAGAATTTACACCCGGCATCCAGTGATGCCAGTTTCCGTCGTTACTTGAGAGCGGACATGGGTGATGCCACCCATATCGTGATGGATGCGCCCCCGGAGAACGAGGACTGCCAGCCATTTGTCGATATCGCCAAGGCACTGTTTGATAGCGGGCTAAATGTGCCACAGGTGCTGGAAGAAGATCTTGAACAGGGTTTTTTGCTGCTGGATGATCTGGGAGATCGGTTATATCTGGGCGAGCTTGATCAGGAGTCGGTGGACAGGCTATACGGTGACGCCATCGGTGCACTGGTCACCTTACAAGCCGGTGGTCCCTCTGATGATGAGTTGCCGTCCTATGACGAGGCCTTGTTGCTGCAGGAAATGGAATTATTTCGTGGGTGGTTCCTGATCAGGCATTTGGGTCTGGAGCTTGACGAGGAGACCAATGCCGCATTGGACGTGACCTTCAGGTTCCTGGCCGATTCGGCCCTCGGGCAACCCAGGGTATGCGTGCATCGTGACTATCATTCACGCAACCTCATGGTTAGCGACACGCATAACCCGGGTATTCTGGATTTTCAGGATGCCGTTATTGGCCCGGTTACCTATGATCTGGTTTCATTGTTGCGGGATTGTTATATCGCCTGGCCACGCGAACAGGTGGAAGACTGGGCGCTGGGCTTTCATGAACTTGCCCTGCAGTCCGGCATTTTGAACCGTGAGCTGCACGCCGATGAAAAGCAGTTTCTGGTCTGGTTTGACCTCATGGGCGTACAAAGACACCTGAAGGCGATCGGAATTTTCTCTCGTTTGAATCATCGCGATGGAAAATCCGGCTATCTGGATGATATCCCGCGCACGTTATACTACGTAGAAGAAGTCAGTGGCCGATACCCCGAGTTGACGGATCTGCATAATCTTATCGAGTCACGCATCAAGCTGGCGCTGGAGGCTGTCATCACGTGAAAGCGATGATACTGGCTGCCGGGCGTGGAGACAGGATGCGTCCGCTGACCGATACCACGCCCAAGCCTTTACTAAAAGTGGGCGAAAAAAGCCTGATTGAATATCACATCGAAGCCCTGAAGCAGTCTGGTGTTGATCAACTGGTCATCAATACAGGGTGGCTGGGAGAAAAGATTCGCATGGCCCTCGGCAATGGCGGTCGATACGGGGTGTCCATCGAATACTCTATTGAGCCCGAAACTGCATATGAAACCGGCGGCGGTATCTGCCACGCATTAGCATTGTTGAGTGACCCGTTTATCGTAGTCAATGGTGATATCTGGACCGACTATGATTTCTCAAATATTCAACAACCGAAGGGACTGGCGCATCTTGTGCTGGTGGATAACCCGCCACAGCATCCACAGGGGGACTTTGCCATAGACGACGGGTTGGCCAGATCGGAAGGCAATAGCCGACTGACCTTTAGCGGCATCGGCTGTTATCAAAAGTCATTGTTCGATGGTCTTGAGGCGGATAGTTTCCCGCTGGCACCTGTTTTAAAACGTTACATGCTGCAGGATAAGATCACGGCAGAGTACTACACCGGCACCTGGAATGATGTGGGTACGCCGGAACGCCTGACAGAACTGGACCAGTCAATAACGAAGTAGAAACAGCTATTGGTACAGTAAGTATTGCCGGGGTATTGCATGGCACCATGAGGTAGGCATTGATGCCAGTTTTCGATTCTTCTGTAAAGTTAATTTGAACTAATCTCGTTTGGTGATATCAAAGCACTTTATTCCAGAATATTCGTTATCATAACAGAGGGGCACGGTGAAAATAAAACAGGTGTATTTAATATTGGCGGGACTGCTGCTCGTCATGGCAAGCGCTTCGGCAGACAAGGCAGTACTGGCAGGGGGGTGCTTCTGGTGCATGGAATCTGATTTTGAAAAACTGGAAGGCGTAACCGACGTAATCTCGGGATTTACCGGGGG
>JAPHTU010000181.1 GCA_026196145.1 Gammaproteobacteria bacterium | reverse complement strand
CGGCAAGTAAAACTTGATTCTGATGATTTTTGCCCCAATATCCCGACTACCGACCATATCAAGGGATTCTAAATGGATATAACAACAACCATTGCCCTCACCCTCGGCGTTGCCTGGGCAAGTGGCATCAATCTCTATGCGGCAGTTTTTATGCTCGGATTGATGGGTAATAACGGCCACATTGACCTGCCACCTGATCTGGCAGTCGTACAGGACCCTGCCGTCATGATGGCTGCCGGCTTTATGTACTGTGTTGAATTTTTCGCAGACAAGACCCCCGGTGTTGATAGTGGCTGGGACGCCATTCACAGCTTTATTCGCATACCCGCAGGCGCTGTCATGGCCTCCATGGCCGTTGGTGATGTATCACCTGCCATGCAGGTTGCGGCATTCCTTGTCGGTGGCGCGGTCACCACAACAACCCATGCCACCAAGGCTGGTGGACGCGTACTCATCAACACCTCACCGGAACCCTTCAGCAACTGGGTGACCTCTGTCGCCGAAGATATTATTGTCATTGGCGGGATCTGGACCGCACTCAATCACCCGGTACTGTTCCTGGTATTACTTGCCGTATTCATACTGTTAATGGTCTGGTTATTACCCAAAATATGGCGCGGCATCAAGCTGGTGGCCAGGAAACTGGGGACCCTGTTTGGCAGGATAAAGGCGCCGGATAACAGCAATAGTACCCTCGACCCAACGGATATCAATACATCGGAACTCGGCTCGCCACCGAAAGATTCGCTCAACTAGATCTGGCTGACTCCCGAACATGAACCCGAGATTTATCGGCTTTGCCGCAGTGGTCCTTATTACTGCGCAGGTACTCATTGGTATACACCTGTACCAAAAGGGTCAACGCATCCCGCAACAACAGGGCAAGACCTTCACCGGGAAAACCATCGACATCATCAATCCTGCCAAAGGCCACCTGACACTGGTTAATTTCTGGGCCTCAACCTGCCTGCCCTGTATCAAGGAGTTACCTGACTTTATCGATCTTCATCGAGCTTATATTGATGAGCCATTCAGCATAGTCGGCATCACCATGCCATTTGACCAGTCCGATCTGTCCCTGGCGGTACTGAAAAGCTTTCAGGTGCCATGGCATAACGTTCTGGATGTAAAGGGCAAACACGTCACTGCCTTTGGTGGCATCAAGGCAGTACCAACGACCCTGTTACTCGATCATGAAGGCCATACCCTGTGGAAACAGGAAGGGCCCGTCAACTTTAAACAACTCAGACAACAGATAAACAAGAATCTGCCAGCCCCCACCTGACCCTCAAGCTATTCAATTCACGCCATAAATCGTTACAATGCAGAGCATTAATGGAGACAGGCATGCTTTGGCTTAAATCATTTCATATTATTTTCATGGTGACCTGGTTCGCCGGCCTGTTTTATCTGCCACGCCTTTTCGTCTATCACGCCATGTCGGATGACCAGCCCAGCATTGATCGCTTCAAGATCATGGAGCGAAAATTGTTTTATGGCATCATGACACCCGGCGGCATCATTACCCTGGCCCTGGGTTTCTGGTTGTGGTTTGGCTATGGATTTACCGGTGGCTGGTTACACGCAAAGACTGCACTGGTTGCAGTCCTTGTCATCTATCATATCTGGTGCGGCAAACTGATGCTCGACTTCAAGCATGACCGCAACAACAAATCCCATGTCTGGTACCGCTGGTTTAATGAAGTACCGGTTATGTTTCTGATCGCGATCATTATCCTGGTCGAGGTCAAGCCATTCTAATGAAACGTCTGATTAACCGACCATTGATGGAGCAGGCATAGGGCCTGGAGAAACTACTGGAGGATAACAATGGATTTGCTGCCAGGTTTTACAAAACCGCCGCAGTCACGCTTGCACATAGGCTCAAGTCACAAACCCGGAACAGCTAACTGGCTATATTGTATACCGGCTTTCTAAACCGGCTCCAGTAACCGCTGCAAACGAAGCAAACAACTCTCCGTGCTATTGCAGCACCCGGCCTGAAGTCCCTGTGAACGGGCTCGTTCTACATGTCCCGTACTATCGTCAAGAAACAGTATCTGCTCCGGCGCCAGATTCAACTCCCCGGCAACGTCCTGGAAGAGCGAGGCATCCCTTTTCGTCTTGCCCATCCGGTAACTGTTATAAACACGATCAAATGCTGCAAAAAAACGGTCCCGCTCATCCAGTCGTTCCAGCCAGTCGGTCTGGTCGCTGAGGATGCCGCAGAGTAGTCCGCTTTTGCGTAATTGACTAACCACTGCCAATATCCCGGGGCGCAAAACAAATCGGTCAAGGATTTGATTGCCAAGCATCTCATTACTCCCGGCGATATTAAATTGCTTACGCAGGGCTTTCCAGAACATATCCTCGTCACCTGTTCCGGTAACAAAACCGGTTGTATATACCGCTTCGGTTGCTGCCTGCAGAAATTCAACGGGGTCTATGTCGTTACTCTGCGCAATAACAGTCAGCCCAAGCTGGAACCCCTCATCCGCCAGCACGCCACCGTAATCAAACAACACAGCGTGTATTTTGCTGTATTCAATTCCCTGCTCAGATGCTTGCCTGGGATCTGACATGTGCTTTTGTCTCATTGACCCACAATTATTGCCGAAGAAAGGGTTACACCACCTTACTGGCGAAACATAACCAGGTGTTCGGCATCCACCGTGACCTTCACCTTCTGCCCCGTATTGATATCAAGATGGCTTGGTACCAATGACAGCAATTCTTCCCCGGCCGGGGTGCGCAGGGTATACATGATCTGTGCACCCTTGAAATGGCGGTCGGTGATCAGACAATCTACTCCGCCTTCGATACCCAGCAATACATCATCCGGGCGGAATAATACATCGACCCTGGTTCCTGCAGGCCACTCATAGGAACGATTACCAGCCAGCAACCCCAGCGAGGTCTCTACTGACTCATGGCTTGCCATCACACCCTCAATAAAACGCCCCTGGCCGATAAAGTCAGCAACAAAACGATTCGCCGGCTCATGATAGAGGTTATATGGCAGGTCCCATTGCATGATGCGCCCTGCATCCATGACGGCAACATGCTCACCTAGCACAAACGCCTCATTCTGATCATGTGTGACAAACAGAGTTGTTGTCTGGCGCTGGCGCAGAATTTCCCGGACATCAAGCACCAACCGTTCGCGCAGGTCGACATCAAGATTCGAGAACGGTTCATCCATTAAGATTAATGGCGGCTCAGGCGCCAGGGCACGCGCAACGGCAACCCGCTGCTGCTGGCCACCGGATAATTCATGCGGATAACGGCCCGAGTAACCCTGCAGACCAACCAGTTCCAACATTTCATCAGCTACCTTACGTCTCTGGGTTTTACCTTGTCGACGCAACCCAAACACCACGTTGTCGGCAACACTGAGATGAGGAAACAGGGCATAGTCCTGAAATACCATACCGATACCACGTTGTTCTGGCGGGACAGTAATATTCATGGAAGATATTACCTTGCCGCCCAGAATTATTTCACCATGGCTCACTGGTTCAAAACCAGCTATCGCCCGTAATACGGTCGTCTTTCCGCAGCCACTTGAGCCAAGCAGGCAATTCAATGTGGTATCACGCAAGCTCAACGTGAAATCTTCCACAACCGTTTCACCGTCATAACCACAGCGTATGGATTTTAATTCAAGTATCCCTGACATCTACGTCACCTTCCCATTACCGGGTTAATGCCTGGCCGACCTTCTGACCAGAATGATAACCGGTATCAATCCAATCAGTATCAATGTAATCGCAGGCAGCGCTGCGCGTTCCCATTCTCCCTCCGAAGTCATCTCATAAATCCTGACTGCCAGGGTATCCCAACCAAAGGGACGCAATAGCATGGTAGCCGGCATTTCCTTCATGACATCGACCAGCACCAGCAGACCGGCAGTAAACAATCCAGGTCTGAGTAAAGGCAGGTAGATCCTGATTAAGGTCATGGCAGGCGTCGCGCCTAACCCACGGGCCGCTTCTGCCAGGCTGCGGCGTATACGACCAAGGCCGCTATCAATCGGGCCGTAGGCCACGGCCAGAAATCTCACAACATAGGCAACAACCAGCGCAAACACCGTACCGGTCAATATCTGCCCTGACAGCTTCCAGCCCACGAGAGTCGCCAGGGTATTGATAAGATTATCCACACTCGTAAACGTCAGCATGATTCCGACCGCCAATACGGAACCCGGTAGCGCATAACCCAGCGTCGCGATATTGACCGAACTGCTGACAACGGCATCATCTCGATAACGCCGGGTGAAGGCCAGTACCATCGCACCGATCACCGTTAATAGCGCCGCCATGCCCCCCAGCATCAGCGTATGCAATAACAGGCCCCAATAACGGCTATTCAGATCTTCCCGCCATACCTCCCATGCCCAGCCAGACAATTGAACCACAGGCAGGATAAAAGCCAGCAACAAGATGAGCCCCGAAACCAGGCTCGCACCCAAACGATGCCACCCGGTCAGATGGTAACGATGTACCCGTGTACTGCGGGTTGCTTCATGATATTTCGCCCTGCCCCGTAACTGACGCTCTGCAGTCAGTGCGACCACGACCAGGACGAGTAAAAAAGATGCCAGCTGTGAGGCGGCCTGCAGGTTAAACAGACCAAACCACGCCTTATAGATGGCGGTGGTAAAGGTGTCATAATTAAAGATGGCAACGGTACCGAAGTCAGCCAGTGTTTCCATCAGGGCCAGTGATAAGCCGGCCACTATCGCCGGGCGCGCCGTGGGTACACTGATACGAAAGAAGGCGCCCCATGCGCTCAGACCCAGGCTACGCGCCGCCTCTACCGTACTGTTACCCTGGGTCAGGAAAGAGGACCGCGCCAGCATGTACACATAGGGGTATAACACCAGTGCCATCACGGCGATCACCCCGCCCGTTGATCGCACTTCAGGAAACCAGTAACCGCCACGACCAAAGGTTTCCCGTAATAGTGTTTGTAGTGGTCCGGTAAAATCCATCAGGCCAAGCGCAACAAAAGCCATCACATAGGCAGGCACTGCCAGCGGTAACATTAATGCCCAGTCAAAGATGCTTCGACCCGGGAACTCGCACATGGACGTCAGCCATGCCAGTCCTACCCCGAGTACTGTGACCATAATACCGACACCGAACACCAGCCATACCGTATTCAGCAGCAAGTCACCCAGCACGGTATGCGCAAGATGTTCCCAAACCCGGTTTTCGGTATGCATCCAGCCGGAGAAGACCACCAATAACGGCAAAACCACAACCATGGCAAGCATGACTGTGGTTATTTTCCAGATCGAGTTTTGCAGCCTGGATCTAGTCATCCGGTATCCATCAGGTTTTCCGTCTACGTCATCCTATTTGTAGCCGGCTCGATCCATCAACATGACTGAAGCCGCCTGCAATTCACCTGCCCTGGCCACATTCAACTGGTCCTGTTTGAAAGCACCCCAGGCAGACACGGTTGCGTCCGTTTGAATAGCCGGATTTGCCGGATACTCCATGTTCAGGCTCGCAAAGATTTTTTGTGCCTCCTCTCCTGATAGCCATTCAATCAGCTTGATCGCAGCATCACGATGTTTTGCGTTTTTTGTTACACCGGCACCAGATATATTTACATGCACACCCCGACCACCTTGATTCGGCCAGAACAGCGCCAGTTGTGTACCCGGCTTTTTCTTCATCAGGCGACCATAGTAGTAGGTATTCACAATACCCACGTCACACTGACCGGCGGCGATCGCCTCCATAACCTTGGTATCATTGGAAAAAGGTGCTGTCGCCAGATTATTCACCCAGCCTTTAACAATCTTTTCCGCTTCGACCTCGCCTTTTTGCGCAATCATCATAGCGACCAGTGACTGATTGTAGACCTTCTTTGAGGTACGCAGACATAACCGACCTTTCCACTTCGAATCAGCCAATCCTTCGTAAGTCGATAACTCACCAGCCTTTACCCGATCTGTGGCATAGACAATGGTACGTGCACGAACAGACAGACCAAACCAGCGACCCTGCTGATCACGTAAATGTGCAGGGATATTTTTTTCCAGCGTAGCTGATTGCACCGGTGCCAATACACCTTTTTCTGCAGCCTGCCACAGATTACCCGCATCGACGGTAATCAGCATATCCGCCGGAGAGTTCCGACCCTCAGCCTGCAAGCGTGCCAATAATGGTGCTGCCTTGTCGGTAATATATTCAATATTGACGCCGGTCTTTTTCGTATAGGCATCGAACAGGGGTTTGACCAGATGCTCCTTGCGCGCCGTGTAAACAACCAGCCCTTCAGCTACAGCAGCAAGTGGTGACAGCAGGCTGACACCGATCAATATCGCAGTGAGATTTCGATGAAATAAATTGAGTCCACCCATGGTGTATTCTGCTCCTTAAAAAATCATAACTTTCCCTAACCGGCGCAAATAGTATTGCGAATCGTTCTCATTTGCAACAGAGATTTTTCTCTTAAGGTCAGAATTGCGTGATTTACACGACTATGGGCGGTAACCGTCGGTCAGTGTTTTCATAAAAGCAACGATATCATCTACCTCTTCGTCACTCAGACCCAGATCGCCCAATTCATCGGTATTCACATTCTCACTAACCTCGGGCTTACCCCAGTCTGACCGCGTATCCCGGGTATTGTAGAAATCCACCACCTCCTTCAGGGTGCCGAATATTCCGTTATGAAAATATGGCGGAGTAATCGCAATATTACGCAGGGTTGTCACTTTGAACTTTCCCCTGTCCTCAACACGTGCTGTCGTTTTTGCCAGGCCGATATCAACATATCTTTTACCGTCCGGATTAAATTTCGAAGACTGGGTATAGAACGGATTATCACGATTTGCGGGCAATCCAAGATTATCGTAGGTGAAATCCGTAAACAGCGGCGGGTTCCCCTTGTCATCTGGTTGGCTCGGATGACAGGCAGCACAGTTGCCCTTGTCTTCTGCTTCAAACAATTTCAGTCCACGCTTTTCCTGCTCAGTAAGCTTAGCCTTACCTGCAAGGTAAAAATCATATTTCGAGGTAAACGACCGAAATATCGAAGAACGCTCAAATGCTGCAATGGCGACCGCAAGGTTGTCATAGGCAGTGTTCACATCTGACAGGCTGCTCTTACCGAATACCTTCAGAAAGTCTTCGACGTAGTCAGACTTTCTTACTTTGCTGACCACAGACAACTTGTCCGGATTAGCCATCTCAAGCGGATTCAACAATGGTTGCTTGGCCTGTTCTTCCAATGTTCTCGCGCGCCCATCGTAAAACTGCCCACCGACATAATGTTGCTCGTCCTTATCAAAATATAACTCCGGGCTATACATGCTGTAGGCAATACCTGGTGTGTTGCGATCTCCAAAACGATCGGGGTGAATACCACGCGACACCGGCAGTTCCCGATCAGGGTCTGCAAACCCTGCTGTGGGCAAATGACAACTCGCGCAGGACTGCCCCGCAGGTTCCGACAGGTTGGGATCAAAAAACAGTTTTTCACCCAGCTCAACCATGCCATCCGTGTACCCAATACTTGGATAAGCCGTTAGAAGAGACAACACCAGTGAAAACGTTATCCCGTTGACATTCATCGAATTACTCCGTCATCTAAAACTCAACCGCTACCTGCAGGGTGACCGCATTGCCGTCCTTGCCCGTACCGCCATCACTCACGCTATAGTCATCTGCATTGACATACTCTACCGCAAGTGAGGTGTTCTCATATAGTGTGGTACTGAAACCGGCCAGCCACTTTTTCTCTGGTAAACCGAGGGCCACTGCTTCATCCGTACCCTGCATGGCAAATGCGACGTTACTCTCGCGGCCGCCAAAGGCCTCAAAGTCATAACCGACCTCCATGTTATAAGCGCTGGGTTTTGCGCCACCGGTTTTCCAGGCCAGTTCTCCTGCGAGAAAATCTTCAGTTGCCGTGATGTACTCACCCATAAATGACCACGGACCGGTACGGTAGACACCGTGTACGCCATAACCCGATACATAATCCTGGATAGGTGTAGGAACTGTATCTTCGATTCCGTCAGAGTCACTGAGGCTGTTTGTCCAGCTTAAGCCGACACCCAGTGAAGAATCTTCACCCTCCATTCCATAACCAAGGTTGAAACCATAATTTTCAACCTCGTCATCACCGCTTTCATCGACATCGCCATTGAAAACATAGGCCGAGCCATACCAGTCGTCCATTTCAAATCCCAGCTGTATAGCCGTTTCACGCGTCTCACCAATTTCCAGTGCCAGGGTATCAGACACCAGATTGGTCTCGAAGTTACCAAAGGGTACATACATACGGCCGGCTGATAAGTAGAGTGGGTATTTCTCGGTATTACCAATCGTGAAGAACGCATTATCCACCTCCCATTTATCACTACCATCCTCCTCGTACGAGGTAGCAAAGGAGGCGATCACCCAGTCGTTAAAGGCGGAGAAATCAAAGCCTAGCTCTACCGTGGCCAGCGTGACGTCACTACCATCCATACCGGTATGATCGTCACCGGACATGGCCTCGACCTCTACCACACCATGAAAATCTACACCACCATAACGACTGTTGCTTTTTTTTGCCTGCTCAAGCTTTACCAGTCTCCGGTTCATAGCCTGAACATGCTCAGGCTGGGCATGCCCACTTGCTGCGGCCACCTGTTCGACCTTGCGCGACTGCTGGGCCAGTTGTAGTTCCAGCTGTTCAACTCGTGCCTTGAGCGCCTCGATCATCTGCATCATTTCCTCCATATCCTGATTGGCAGAAACCGGCAGCGTGATGAAAGCGGACAATACCAGCACCCCCCACAATACCACTCCCTTAAATCTCATAATCCTTCCTTTTCGTTATAGTTGGATCAACTCACAGGCTAGTATTTCTGACACCCGTAAGCCAATAGGAAATAACGATAAATACGATAGTTATTTCAAATTCGTTACTGCATATCCGGCAATAACGCCTGTGAACCCTCCGACTCTTCATTCATGAAATACTTTTCATCAATAGCCAAGGAGCTTATCCTAAATGATAATGATTCTCAATAAGATTAAGGAGGGATTTTAACTTTCTTCAAAATCAAGGGCAGGGCTAGCTTAGCCTGACCAGACTCGCCAAAACGATGAACGAATCTACCCTATTTTGATCTATGTCATTTCTAATCTAAATGATAACCGTTATCATTTGTACTCTATCTTCAGCAGCATCGCGCACCAATCGGGCAATTTCATGGAAAACCAACAAACCACTGCTTCCCTGCTCTCCCTAAAGAAAGGCAGCAAGGCCCGTATTGTCGAAATTTCAGATGGCAGCAATACCAGTCGCCTGATGCTATCTCATGGGCTTCGAGTAGGATCCGTGATTGATGTCCTGCATCAACGCAAACGTGGTGTCGTGATTGCCAGTGGTGCCACACGCATTGCCCTCGGCCCTGACATGGCCAGCAAACTGCAAGTTCAGACCATTAATTAATCCCCATGGGCTGCTGTGAATCAAATACCGATACCGGTAGGGGCGACAACTCGCAGTTACATATTGCCATTGCGGGTAATCCTAACTGCGGCAAGTCAGCGCTATTCAATACCCTGACCGGTATCCGGCAAAAAACCGGCAACTGGCCGGGTGTCACTGTCGACCGCAAGGAAGGCTCGTTTAACATTGGTGACCGTGCCGTTAACCTGATCGATCTGCCCGGTATCTATTCCTTCGATGCCAGTTCACTTGATGAAAAAATAACCCGGGATTACCTGGTATCCCAGGACGCCCAGCTGATCATTAATGTACTGGATGCCAATAACCTGGAACGAAACCTCTATTTCACCGTACAGCTTCTTGAACTGGGCGTACCGACCATTCTGGCACTCAACATGATGGACGTCGCCCGCAAGCACGGCGTCCACATAGATACTGAAAAATTATCCAACACACTGGGCTGTCCAGTGGTACCTGTAGTCGCCACCACCGGTGAAGGCATAGACGCCCTTAAAGAGCAGATGATAAGCATCATTGATGGCGAAACAAGCGCTGGTTACCGCCTGGCACATGATGAAATTGTTGAACAGGCCATAGCTGACATCATCCCTGAGCTGTCCGGGCGCAAGGACGTGATTGACAACGTCAACAGCCAGCACGGCATCGCCCTCAAGTTACTGGAGCTCGATGTCAGCATCCTCAAGAACATCTCTCCTGAGCTGCAGAAAAAAATTGAAGACTGGCGCGGCAAGATCGAGGAACGTAGTGGCATCGAGGCAGATATGCATATTGCAGACAGCCGCTTTGGCCATGCACACCAGCTAAGCCAGCTATCCGTGAAGCACACCAGGCAGGTTGGCAAGACCCTGTCTGACCGAATTGATTCGGTCGTATTGAATCGCTTTCTCGGTATCCCGGTATTCCTGTTCATCATGTATTTGATGTTTATGTTTACCATCAACATTGGCGGGGCCTTCATTGACTTTTTTGACGGCGTCGCCGGTGCCATTTTTGTGGACGGCTTTTCCGGGTTACTGGCTTCAGCAGGCTTTCCGGACTGGTTACAACTCATACTGGCCAATGGCATTGGCGGCGGCATACAGGTCGTTGCCACTTTTATACCGGTTATTGCCGCACTCTACCTGTTCCTGTCTGCCGTGGAAGACAGCGGCTATATGGCACGCGCAGCATTTGTGATGGATCGCTTCATGCGTTCCATCGGCCTGCCAGGCAAGGCATTTGTACCGCTCATTGTTGGCTTTGGCTGTAATGTACCGGCAATTATGGCAACACGTACACTGGAGAATGAGCGTGAGCGCAAACTGACTATCCTGATGAATCCGTTTATGTCGTGTGGCGCAAGACTCCCCGTATACGCCCTGTTTGCCGCGGCATTCTTCCCAACCAATGGCCAGAACCTGGTATTCGCCCTGTATCTCATCGGCATTATCGTTGCGATCCTGACCGGCCTGATCATGAAAAAAACCCTGCTCAGCGGTCACAGCACCGGCTTTATGATGGAACTGCCGCCCTACCATTTGCCAACCCTCAAGGGAGTTGCCTTACGGACATGGGACCGTGTTCGACTATTCATCAAGGAAGCCGGGCAGATTATTATCATTATGGTACTGGTACTTAACGTATTAAACGCGATTGGTACCGACGGCAGCCTGGGCAACGAGGACTCGGACAAGTCCATACTGGGCGCGGCCAGCCAGACGCTGACCCCGGTTTTTTCACCCATGGGCATTAGTGAGGATAACTGGCCAGCGGTACTCGGCATTATCTCCGGGGTACTAGCCAAGGAAGTGGTGGTTGGCACCCTGGATACGCTATATAGCCAGCTGGCCCTCGAAGACAGCGGCACACAGGACACAGAGCAGGCCTTTAATTTCTGGCAGGCCATCAAGGATTCTGCCGCAACCATTCCGGAGAACCTGGCAGCGGCCCGGGACGCAGTAACCGACCCATTGGGACTGGACATTGGTGACGTCAGCGATCTGGCCGCTGTGGCAGAAGAACAGGAAGTAACCACTGGCGTCTTCGGCGCCATGGTCAACCGCTTTGATGGCCAGGCCGGCGCCTTTGCCTATCTGCTTTTTGTACTGCTTTATTTTCCCTGTGTTGCCACCATCGGCGCCATCAAGCGTGAGGCCGGGAGCGCCTGGGCGGCATTTGTGGCGTTCTGGACCACCGCTATTGCCTATATCACCGCCAGTGTTTATTACCAGATGGCAACCTACGCCTCGCACCCGTCGAGTTCTCTGGCAATTATTTCATCCATGCTTGTCGTACTGGCAATGATAATTATTGCGCTCAGGTTATGGGCAAACCGGACGCTGGATACCACGAACCCGGTAGGTGTAAATATATGATTCTTTCCGACATAGGCAGTTATGTGCAAGAGCGTCGTCAGGTCACTCTCAACCAGATCGCATATCACTTTAATGCCCAGCCAGATGCAATGCGCGGCATGCTGGAAGTCTGGATCAGGAAAGGCAAGATTTCCCGGCAGATGGCAACAGCATCCTGTGGCGAAAGCTGCCAGCAATGCGGTACAGCTGATACCGAAATCTATATCTGGGGACTGGCAACAGACCAGTTCTCGACAGGACAATGCCCGACGCAACTATAGTTCTCTCTGAATAACCACCATCGGTTGGTACACGTCAGCACCACAATTATATTTGCCATCGCATTCCACTGTCAGTCAGATTGACGGATAATCTGACACTGCTATCAGTCTGCGCCCAAATGCCTAACCAATCATACAACCCGTCTACTGCGATCAGTTGGCAATGGATTCGTTCCATCGCCTTTGAGCACAAGCGTGAACTTGTGATTGCCCATATCGTTGCCCTGCTTGGGACTGTAGCCAGTGTGCCCATCCCCTTGCTTATGCCTCTCCTGGTCGATGAGGTACTACTCAACCAGCCAGGTTTCATCGTCAATACCATGAATCCCCTGTTCCCGGAAGGCTGGCACGGCCCCGTACTCTATATCGGTGGCACACTGGCACTGACGCTGCTTTTAAGATTTTTCGCACTCATTACAACGGTCTGGCAGACGCGCCATTTTGTTTGCATAGCCAAGGATGTCACCTATCGTATCCGTCAACGAATGCTGCTGCACCTGCAGAAAATTGCCATGTCTGCCTACGAAACCAAGGGTAGCGGCACCATCACTTCGCATTTTGTGACCGACGTGAATGCCATCGATCAGTTTATCGGCGAAACCACCTCCAAGTTCCTGATTGCCCTGCTGACTGTCATCGGTACCACCATCGTACTCCTTATCATGCACTGGCAACTGGCACTAATCATCCTGTTTATGAACCCGGTTGTTATCTGGGTCACCCTGCAGTTTGGCAAACGCGTAAAAGACCTCAAAAAACAGGAGAACTCGGCATTTGAGGTATTCCAGCAAACCCTGTCCGATACGCTGGAGGCCATCCAGCAGATCCGCGCCAGTAACCGCGAAAAGCATTACATCAGCCGTGCTATCGATCATGCGCGCGAAGTCAGGAATCACTCGACGGCCTTTTCATGGAAAAGCGATGCCGCCAATCGCCTTTCATTTGTCATTTTCCTGTTTGGCTTTGACTGCTTCCGTGCCATCAGCATGCTGATGGTGGTTTTTTCCGACCTGAGTATTGGCCAGATGATGGCGGTATTTGGCTACCTGTGGTTCATGATGTCACCTGTACAGGAGCTGCTGAATATTCAATATGCACTGTTTGGTGCCAAGGCGGCGTTGGTACGTATAAACGATCTGCTGGCCACTGAGCAGGAGCCCCACTACCCACATCTACACAATCCCTTCACCGACAAGAACACGGTGGATGTGCATATCGAAAACGCAATATTTGCCTATGGCGATAGCGCAGATGTACTCAACGGGGTGACGCTGGACATCAAGGCAGGCGAGAAAATCGCGCTGGTGGGGGCCAGTGGTGGCGGAAAATCCACTCTCGTCCAGGTACTGCTGGGGCTATACCCGCTCAAATCAGGAACATTGAAATTTGGCGGTATACCGGTCAATGAAATTGGGCTGGAAGTGGTGCGCGAGCATGTGGCGACGGTCCTGCAACACCCGGCCCTGTTCAACGATACGGTTCGCATGAATCTTACACTTGGTCGTGAGCAGCCTGATGAAAACCTCTGGCAGGCACTCGAGATTGCGCAATTGGCCGATACGATCAAGGAAACCGACCAGCAGCTGGATGCCGTTATCGGCCATGACGGTGTCAGGCTTTCCGGGGGACAGCGACAAAGACTGGCAATAGCGCGTATGATCCTCACCAATCCGAGCGTTGTTATACTGGATGAGGCAACCTCTGCGCTCGATACACATACCGAGGCCAGGCTACATCAGGCCATGCAGGACTTCCTTGACAAGCGTACAACCATTATCATCGCCCACCGCCTGAGTGCGGTGAAACAGGCCGACAGAGTTTATGTTTTTGAAGACGGCCATATTATTGAGGAAGGATCTCATAACGAACTGATTCAGGCGAATGGCCTGTACCAGAAACTCTACGGACATATTTACCAGTAACAGCATGATTAATGAAAATAAATATCTGGGCACGCTTGGCGCAATCTGGGGCTTTGCTGGCGCCTTCGCGCTGATCGGCTACGCTGTCTGGCGCCTGACACCGCTGGCACTGAATGCGCTGGAGCACTCGCTCAGCTCGCTGCAATGGACACTGCTAATAGGCAATGTCTTGTTTATGGCCTACTCCGAGGGTTACAAGGGCTTCCAGCAGGCCTTCGCCCCCCGGGTCGCTGCCCGTAGCCTGTATCTAAGCCAGAATCCGACACCCACAAGGCTATTACTCGCACCACTTTTTGTTATCGGCTACTTTCATGCCACCCGCCGACGCCTGGTCACAAGCTACCTGTTAACCGTAATGATCATTGTGTTGATCATACTGGTTCACCAACTGGACCAGCCGTGGCGCGGCATTGTCGATGCCGGTGTGGTGATCGGACTGGGCTGGGGACTGATTTCCATGCTGTATTTCATCATAAAGGCCGTTACTGTCAGTCACTACCCCTTCTCACCCGAAGTCAGCTAGTTTTTTTAACAATTACTAGACGTTAACTGTTGACTTATAAATGATAATGATTATCATTTGCATTACGTTGAACTCAGCAGCTTCTGTCTAAATCTTTTCTCCGCTGGTTCAGTCGTAACATATCGAACCATAGGCATGGTTCCCTCTATAGCTGGTCTAACAGGCCGTTGGCACACAGGGCGAGGTGGATAGTGGAAAGAAGACAACTCTGGCAAATTCCAGCGCAGCATCAACTGGAAATTATCGACCTCGCCCTTGTTTCCAATCATGAAAGACTGGCTGAACAGATACGTGAGGCTACGCGCGTAATGGACATGAGTGATTTACTGCGGTCAGAGAACACCTTTAGCCGATCTCTTCAGAGAAAACTGGACCGGCTATTTGCCAGCAGCATAGATATTTTCAGCCAGGTAACCAATCGCTGGGGGCTGCGGCTACTATGGTGTGGCAACGAATGCGCCCAGCAACCCAATCAGCATATTTGGGCCTTCTCCACACACCCCTACGCATCAGAGGCACTCATCAGCCATGCCTGTTCGTGCACGCACTGCTTTGGTGTCAAATCACGGCAACAACGAATCCAGGACCGGCAACGCATAAAAAAGGTTTTCAACAGATGAATTGCGCCACCAGCCGATATCCCGGCCTGTCCGAATACTACAGATACTCAAGCACCCACTCCGGCGGATGACTGTTCTTCGGGGATAATAACGGGCCCAATTCCGCCAGCGCCTTGCAGTAAACCTCGCGTTTGAAATCCACCACATGCTGCGGTGCATGCCAGTAATCGACCCACTTCCATTCCTCGAATTCCGGTGTGATATCACGATCCAGGCAGACCCGGTCATCATCGCACTTCAAGCGTAAAACATACCAGTGCTGCTTTTGCCCGATACATAGCGGCCGTGTTCTCCAGCGGATAAAGCGCCTGGGTATCTTGTAGCGCAACCAGTTCTCGGTTGAACCGACCACTTCCACATCATCCGGGTTCAGGCCAACCTCTTCATGCAATTCCCGAAACATCGCCTGGGTATGTGATTCATTTTTCTGGATACCGCCCTGCGGAAACTGCCAGGCATCCTGCCCGACACGCTTACCCCAGAATACCTGCCCATCGCAGTTACTGAGGATAATGCCCACATTGGCCCGAAATCCCTTACGGTCAATCATGATGGCAGCTCATTTTCTGTACTGATATTCGCATACCGCTATTTTTTCATATTTCGCTAATCATTCAAAATGCGGTTGCCCCATCCGGCAAAAGTCGCTAACTTGCGGCGCCTGACGATTTTGAGTTGGACTATTTATGACGCTGGCGATATTTGATCTGGACAACACCCTGCTGGCAGGGGATAGCGACTACCTGTGGGGACAATACCTGGTTGAAGGCCAGATTGTCGATGCAGAGTTCTACGAGTCCGAAAATGAACGTTTTTACCGACAATATCGCGAAGGTGGCCTGGAT
>JAPHTU010000101.1 GCA_026196145.1 Gammaproteobacteria bacterium | reverse complement strand
CAAAACTGGCGCCTTGCATTGCAGCCTTGAGCGCACTGGCTTCATCATGTTCCAGGATCCGGTAACGCGTGACTAAATCCTGGCGCCAGATGAGACATGACGACATCTCAGGCAGTTCCTCTGGTGATGGAATCGCATCTTTATCACGGACTGCGCGCCACAGGTCAGCAATATTCCAGTAATAGTCAACGAGATGAATGGAAGGATGAAACGTCATGGTTATCCCGGGCCAGGCATCCGGGGCAATATGCGTGACAGCAGTTTCATCAAGCACTTTAGCATCGAGGGCGTCAAAGGCATTCACAAAGCTCCATTCCAGGCAAGCCAGTTCTGCCAGGAAAGGTCGGCCACGCGTATCCGGTGCACTGGTAATAAATGCCTGTAGATGCTGGCCAAACCAACGCAATGAATAATGTGTGGACGGATGTGCCTGGATATAGTCGTGACACAGGCTGGTAAATGCCTCTTCGCCCATCAGAGCCCGTACAGCCGGGTAATCCTCTGCCAACACCTCTACCAGACGACCATAGTACGCTTTCGAATAAACGCCCATACGCTGTTCGTTATTGGCGTTTTCCATACTCTCGATATGCTCGGTAATACTGTCGTCGCCATTAAACAGATGTCGCTGAAATTCAGCCTGCAAGTTCTTCAGGCTATGCATCTTTGTTTCTCCAGGATACTGTCACCAATGGTGCGAGCCTGATCCAGCTCGGCCATGAGCTCATCAAATGGGGGGTAGTTATCATCACGCTCGATCATGGTTGAAATCGGACCGAAGCGTTCAACAGCATGTGTATACAGATCCCAAACGGGGTCAACAATGGGATGGTCGTGCGTATCAACAATAAAATCACCATAGTCGGTATGGCCGGCAAGGTGGAATTGTTGCACGCGTTCTGCAGGAACACCGTTGATGTAATCGAGTGGATCGAAACCATGATTGACGGCACTGACGTAAATATTATTGATGTCCAGTAACATCAGGCAATCAGCCTGTTCCACCACAGTAGAATTAAATTCCCATTCACTCATCTGTGAATGCGTATAAGTCACATAACTGGACACGTTCTCCATCAGGATCTGACGCCCGAGAAAATCCTGTACCTGCTTGATGCGATCAACAAGATGACTAACGACCGGATTGTTATACGGTAATGGCAACAGGTCATGGACATTGTGGCCACCCTGCCCGGTCCAGCACAGATGGTCTGACAACCACACCGGGTTGATTTCATCTGCCAACGCCTTCAGTCGGCGCAGGTAATCCTTGTTCAGTGGATCAGTGCTGCCAATAGACAGGCTAACTCCATGCATAACAATGGGATAGCGTTCCCGGAAGCGATCCAGGTAATGCAATGCCTTGCCGCCATCGACCATATAGTTCTCGGTTAGAATCTCCAGCCAGTCGATATTCGGCTGTTGTTCCAGAATCGTGTCGTAATATTCGGCGCGTAACCCCAGACCATAGCCCAGGTATTCACGTGAAGACTGGTTATCCAGTACTTTTTTTTGAACAGCATTCATAGATAATGAATTCCGCCTTTTGTCTTTAAAAAAGGGGCAGGCATGTGCCCGCCCCTGTCTACACCTGACCCTACTTACCTACTGTGCCGCCAATTTCTTCGCAGGCGTGCTTGGACATGCTTACAAAACCCTGGCCTTTGCAACTAGCCTGGCCCTTACAGGCATTTTTCTCGCTCTTGCAGTCATTATGACCCTTGCACTTGTTGACACCATAACAATGGACCTTCGCATCACTGCTTCCAGCCGTAGCGGCTGTAGGGGCAGCACCAAACATAGCAGCAGCGGCAATCGCCAATGCAGAACCGGTGGCTTTTCTTCTATCCATCTTCACTTCTCCTTATATATTCTGTAATTGATCGTGTTTTATGTAGTGTGCTGAAAGACAGCAACCGTTAAGACAACCAAAAATCATGTTTGTTCAATAAAAAAACCAGCATCGAATATAATGGATGGCTAATGCTTGAATGCACAGGTGATCAATGCACGAACACAGCTGATAGTCGTTGATTAGTCATCTCGACGGGCGTCTCCTCGGAGCCATGCTTACGGCTGCTTATCTGCCGACCTCGACCCGCAACCTTTATCGAAAAATCCTCGCCACGCCTGTAAAGACGCAAGTGGTGCCGGCTCTGTCTGTTATTTATCGTTTCCGGCTTGCTTTTCAGCCTGAGCTTCTTCCTGAGCTTTTTCTTCCGCTAATTGGGCAGTTACGGCGACCTGGGCTGCCTCACGTTCATGTTGAGTTTTTAACAGGGCGGTAAATGCAGACATATCACCAATCAGGGATCGGGTGGCTATTTCAGCAGTTATGACGGCAATCATACCCGGCAGGATAATATTCAGATTACCGGTAAGCTCCATCAGTGCAATCAACGCAGTCAGTGGTGCACGCAGTATCGCCCCCATCATGGCTACCATACCGATCATGGCATAAAAACCGGCAGAACCTTCATAGACTGGAAACCAGTTCTGTACCAATATTTCAGTCAGCCCCCCAACGGCACCACCCAGAATTAACGACGGGCCAATCAAGCCCCCTGGTAATCGCACACCTACAGAAACAGCCGTGGCAATAAATTTGGCGGCCAGCAATACAAAGAGAGCATACACCCCGGGCGAGCTTTGAAACATACGGTCGACGACATCATAACTGACACCCATAATTTCAGGCGACCACTGCGCCAATAGCCCGGTGACCACGCCCGCTACAACAAAGGCATACAACGGACGCCAACTGATAGTGAACTGTGCCGTTCGGCTTAATAGATAGATGAAGGCAGCCGCCAGAATGCCGATTAATGCGCCCATCAACATGATGACAGTTAATTCAGACAGTGAACCAATAGATATCGCAGGTATCTCAAATGCAGGGTTGTGGCCATACATGAGCCGGCTTAGTACTGTGGCTACTGCCGATGCGATGATAACAGGAACTATATGATTGAGCGCATAGCGCACCCTGAATACCTCGATAACGAAAATAACACCGGCAAGCGGTGTGTTATATGCCGCGGCAATAGCAGCTGCAGCGCCGGCAGCAGCCAATAGATAATAATCATCCTCTGTAAGATTAATGTGCCGACCAATCAGCGTGACATTGGCTGCACCAAGGTGAATACCAGGCCCTTCACGGTCAACGGAATGTCCCGAGATGATAGCGATAAGCCCGCCGAAAAACTGTACGACCGCATTTGCAAAAGGCAGTTTTTGCTTACGAAAACGCATGTAGTTCAGTACATGTACTACGCCTACCGAACGACTACGCGCTGGTAGTCGCTCATAGAACAAACCCAGCACAATAGCGCCAAGTACGGGTAGCGAAAATCTTGCCCAGCCTGGCAACGCCTCATAGTTCCCGACCTGGCCATCCGGAAGAAAATAATGCTGACTTGTTTCAATTGAAAACCTGAACAGTATGACCAGTATGCCAGCCATCAGACCGGTGACTACACCAAGCAGGGCAATTCGAAATAGTAATTTATCCAATAGCTTAAACTCACCACTGCCAAATGATCATCAGTCCGGATATTTTACACAGTTGTGATGGATCTTTTTGTAGAACGTTGGTGATTACGCCTGAATAACACCACCCGGAATAATCGGGGATAGATCCCCTATTGACCTGATTTACTCTTGTGCGCCAGGTAAACCGTGCAGGACGAATCACCGCCCTGATAGGGATTTGGGAACGTCACAATATGAGACTCGGAAGACTCAAATACCGCATCGAGCAGCGCAGAGAATTCCGCTTCCGGTGGATCATTAGACCATAAACCGAAGACACCGCCAGGATGGAGTTTGTCAGCCAGGCTCTGGAGCGCCGGCAATGTGTAAAAAGTACTGTTCCCCGAATTAAGCCAATGACCGGGGGAATGATCAATATCCAGCAACACCGCGTGCACCAGTCGACTCGGGGCCGCTGGGTCAAACCCGCCACTGGATGATGATGCGACTGCAAAGAAGTCAGCGTGAACCAGTGTGGTGCGAGGATCTGATACCAGTTTCTTTCCGAGTGGCACCAGACCCCGCCGATGCCAATCGATAACCGGTTGCATCACATCAATGACCATGAGCGATCGAACTGACGTATCTTCCAATACAGCTACCGCCGTATAGCCCAGACCCAGCCCGCCAACCACAACATCCAGGTCTGTTCCTTCAAGCGCGGCGAGCCCAAGCTTCGCAAGCTGTATCTCTGATTCGGTAAACAGGCTGGACATCAGGAACTCGTCACCAAGCTTCACCTCGTAGAGAATCTTTCCTTCAAGCCTGGGTTCCGCACGGCGCCTGAGACTGATCTCGCCCAGCGGGGTTTTCTGGTAGTCCAGTTCTTCAAAATCAAACGTCATCTGGAAATCCGGGTTGTATTACTGTGTTTTATTAAAGGTATTCCAGAGTGATTATCTTATAATTTTCGCGCTCTGAACTTACGGCCTTTTATCTTACCTTCGGACAGGATCTTCAAAGCCTGTTTAACAACAGATCGCTCCACTGCGACATAGGCAAGCCTGTCAAATATATCTATTTTTCCGATTTGCTTCCCCGGCAGTTTGGAATTGGCTGTTAAAGCCCCCAATATATCGCCTGCGCGGACTTTATCTTTGCGACCCGCATGAATACACAGCGTTACCATTGGGGCGATCAGCTTGAAGTTCTCCTGCATATTAAGCGAAGATAACTCTTCAAGCCTGGTGGGGGTTTTTTGATAGTCTTCTATCGCATTGACCTTTCTGGCTTCAGATGCCGTGAACATACTTAGCGCCAGACCTTCATTACCGGCACGACCGGTACGTCCAATACGATGAATATATATTTCCGGATCAGGCGATAACTCGAAGTTAATGACAGCATGCAGGTCTTTTATATCCAGACCCCGTGCGGCAACATCTGTTGCGATAAGGATGGAACAGCTCTTGTTGGAAAACTGTACCAGCACCTGGTCGCGTTCTGTTTGTTCAAGATCACCATGCAAGGCCAGTGCATGGAAGCCCTTTTGTGTTAATTCATTAGCCAGCTCCTGGCATTGTTGCTTTCGATTACAAAACACCACGCTGGATTGGGGGTAATAATGCTGTAAAAGTGCTATTAGTGTCTGGCTTCTCTCGCCTTTTTGTATCTCATAAAAAGCCTGTTTTATTATTTTATCGTCATGCAGGCTTTCCGCAAAAACATCAAGAGGGTCATTCTGAATGGCTTTGCTAATGCGTTTTATTTCATCCGGATAGGTGGCTGAAAACAACAGTGTCTGTCTTTGATCTGGAGTCATATCGATAATACGCATAATGTCTTCATGAAACCCCATGTCCAGCATGCGGTCGGCTTCATCCAGTACCAGCATTTTTAATCGATCCAGTTTCAAAGACCCTTTTTGTAAATGCTTTAATATTCGACCCGGTGTGCCCACGACGATATGCGGGTGGTGTTGCAGTGATGCCAGTTGCGGACCCATCGGGGTACCACCATATAATGAAAGTATCTTGGTATTGGGTATAGGGCGTGCCAGACGACGGATTTCCTTGCTGACCTGATCGGCCAGCTCACGCGTTGGACATAGCACCAATGCCTGTGTCAGGTAACTTTGTGAATCTAGTTGATGCAGCAAGCCAATACCAAATGCAGCCGTTTTTCCACTGCCTGTTTTTGCCTGCGCCTGGATGTCCCTGGCCTTTAAAATAGCAGGCAGGCTTTGTGCCTGTATTGGCGTCATGGTCTGGTAACCCAGAGACTCCAGGTTGGCCAGGAACTCAGTGGACAGGGGCAATGATGAAAAGGAAGCAGTTGTCACAATAAACCGTTTTAGTGGACGTCAGGGGAAGTAAATAATCTTTCAGGCAATAGGCGTGGGAATTCCCGGCACAATAACAGCAAGCGAAGAATGATGTGTGTTTTTCTGGGCACGACCCGTACTATTAATCTGTGCGTTCTCACGAAAAAACATGAGCGCATCAATACCCATTGGAGCCAATTAATGGTTTATACGGTTTTTCTTACCGGGTACCAGTCCTATTAAGATGCCATCGCCTCTCGTACAGCTTCAAGTTCCTCTGAAGTCTCCCGCCACGGCATCTCAAGCTCTTCACATTGCTGGTTAATCTAGGGCTTTTGCTGTAGCAACTTCAGCATTCCGTCATATTCAGGTTCATTTCAGGTTCATCTCTTAGGATGCCGTCATCAGTGATATTCAGGAGCTTAAAAATGGAACATGACAATCGAGTAAAAGTCTGGGATTCGTTCGTGCGGATATTCCATTGGAGTTTAGTTACTGCCTTTGTCGTGGCTTATGTAACGGAAGAAGATGTCCTTAGTGTGCATACCCTGGCGGGTTACATTGTCTTCGGTCTGATCATTCTGCGCCTAATCTGGGGTTTTATCGGCACGCCGCATGCCCGGTTCACCGATTTTACCTATTCACCATCAAGTATCCGGACCTTTCTGACCGACACACTGTATCTACGGGCCAAACGCTACCTTGGGCATAACCCGGCAGGTGGTGCGATGATCTTTTTATTACTTGCCTCTCTGCTGATGACACTATTCAGCGGCATTGCGGTTTATGGCGCAGAAAATAACGGTCCCCTCGCGGCATTACTGGGGGGGAGTGGCGAATTTATTAAAGAAGCGTTGGAAGAGGCGCATGAGTTCTTCGCCAATTTTACTCTGCTGCTGGTCTTTATCCATATCGGCGGTGTTGTAGTGGAGAGCCTGATCCATCGAGAAAACCTGCCAGCCTCCATGGTGCATGGCTACAAACGTGTGGAAGAAGAGGATCAGGTATGAATGTTCGTTTGATTTCACTGACGCTTCTGGCTTTTGTATTAAATATCGCAATAGCAAATGACGAAGTAATCCCGGGAAACGCTGAAAATGGCCGCCTGCTCTGGACCCTGGAAACCACAGTCAAGGGTGATGTACGTAGTTGTTCGACCTGCCACACAGCTGACCCGCGTCAGCCTGGCAAGCATACCCGCACAGGCAAACCGATCAAACCGCTTAGCCCCTCGATTAACCCGGCCAGCCTGACAGACCTGAAAAAAATCAATAAATGGTTCCACCGTAACTGCAAATGGACTCTGGGCCGCGTGTGCACGGCCCAGGAAAAGGCCGACGTGCTTGCATTTTTAAGATCTAATTAATGGAGATATGACATGAAAACGACCATTTTTTCCCTTGCCGCCCTGTCTCTGATGGGCATTCTGGTATTTGGTGCCGGTATTGCCATAAGCGATTCTGATCGGCGTTACTATCAGGAAGATGATGACGATGACCGTTGGGAGCGTATGATGCGCCGTTCTACCGGTGTCGCGGTAAAATCCAGCCCGACATACAAAGAGGAATGCGGTAGCTGCCATATGGCTTATCCACCCGGGCTGCTTCCCTCGAGTTCCTGGCGTAGAATTATGGGGGGCCTGGCAGACCATTTTGGGGACAACGCGGAACTTGATGAACAGATGACACAGCAGATTTCGAACTTTCTGATCTCGAATGCCGCCGATAAATCCAGGTATCGTCGATCACGACAAATGACGGCCGCTATTCACCCGTCCACAGGACTGGCACCTATGCGTATTTCTGAAAACCCTTATTTCAAGCATGAACATGACGAAATCTCGGTTCGCGTGATCAAGCAATCAGGTGCAACAAGCCTGAGTCACTGTAATGCCTGCCATCAAAGAGCCGAACAAGGTTCTTTCAACGAACATGAAATCTGGATTAAAGGTCTAGGCCGTTGGGACGACTAATGTCACGCTTAAAAAGCCTCCTGTTACAAACTACCGCCATTATATTATCGACTGGCATGCTATCAACTGCATGGTCAGACGACGATCATGATGAGGCCCGGCAGCTGATGAAACAGGGAGATGTGCTACCACTGGAGGCCATTCTGAAAAAATTGCCGGACACTGGTGGCAGAATCCTCGAAGTAGAGCTGGAGCATGAGCATGGCCAGCTGGTATATGAGGTAGAAATCATTAATCCAGGCGGACAGGTGAAAGAGTACCTGCTTGATGCGAGAACCGGAAAGTTATTGCGTGAGGAGGAAGAAAATTAGGTGCGCCTGTTACTTGTAGAAGATGACGTGGCCCTGGTCAAAACATTAAAACCCGCGCTACAGCACGCGGGTTTTGCTGTTGATGTCACTGACAATGGTATTGACGCAGAATTCCTCGGCAATGAGCATTTACACGATGCGGTGATACTGGATCTAGGTATCCCCGGGCGCAGTGGACTGGAAGTTTTAAAGAACTGGCGCTCAATGGGAAATACGCTACCGGTGATAATCCTGACTGCTCGTGATGCCTGGCATGAACGTGTGGATGGGTTGAAAGCGGGCGCAGATGATTATTTGGGCAAGCCGTTTCATGTTGAGGAACTCATCATGCGCATCAACGCGGTAGTGCACCGCTACAAACAACAGCCAGGTGGTGTTTTGCGCAGCGCCGACTTAACACTTGATGAGGAAAAACAGACAATCACCAACAGTAATGGTGTTGTTACCCATTTGACGGGGACCGAATTCAGGTTACTGCGCTACTTTATCCTGCACCCGGATCACATTCTGTCCAAAAACCGCCTGATGGAGCATATCTATGATGACGAGGGTGATAAGGATAGTAATGTCATTGAAGCCTATGTACGCAGACTGCGTAAGGTGCTGGGCCCTGAACGCATCGAGACGCGGCGTGGACAGGGCTACCTATTCAGGAGTTCATCCTGATGAACTCACTACAAAACCGACTGGGAGTCAGCTTGTTGATCAGTCTGGTTATTGTATTTGTATTGCTCTGGTTCATGGTGTCGGCTTCCATTCGTTATCTGGCCGAAGACTACATTGCCTCTCGTTTGCACCATGATGCACAGACCTTGTTGAGTAAGCTGCAGGTTATGGGTGAAGGCGAGGTAAAACTTGACCATAACAGTCTGGATGCCATTTATACGCGGCCATTTTCCGGTCATTATTTCAGCATTCAAACTGGTGATGAAGTAATTCGTTCACGTTCGCTTTGGGATCAGTCATTAGCCGTTGAAATTGTTGAGCCCGGGGCGCTGCTCAGGACTTATCGAGCCGGACCTCAGAATCAACCACTGTTAGTTCTTAGCAATGGCTTTATCAAGAACGGTAAACAGATATCGATAACTGTTGCAGAAGACATGACAGCCATCGAAGAAGATATAACTGAATTTCAGAACAACTTTGCCCTGCTGGCACTGGGGGCGCTGCTGGCACTGATCATTGTCCAGATCATCATCCTTCGACTGGGCCTGCATCCGTTGGTTGCAATCCGCAGTGAGGTCAGCTTGCTCGAAAGCGGTGACAAGGAACGACTGAGTGAACAGGTGCCTGATGAGGTAAAGCCGCTGATCCAAGAGATCAATCACCTGCTACAGGTATTAGGTACGAGACTACAGCGTTCCAGGAACTCCCTGGGTGATCTGGCACATTCACTGAAGAAACCGCTAACGGTGCTAACTCAGCTACAGGATGACGATACGGTTCGCCAATCCACGGAGTTGCAACAAACATTAGACACACAAATCAGTACCATGCAACGTACTACTGATCACATACTTAAACGTGCCCGTCTTGCAGGTGAAGGCCCGGTTAGCGCACGTTTCGATACCAGGCAGGAAATACCCTATCTACTGGAAACACTACAACGAATTCATATGCAGAGAAGCGTCGACATTGAGCTGGAGGTTCCCGATGGCCTGGAGTTCAGAACGGATCGCGAAGACATGCTGGAGTTACTGGGCAATTTGCTTGATAACGCCTTCAAGTGGGCTAAAGGCCGTATCAGGCTGTCAATTCTACAACAAGCCGCATCAATTCAAATATTGGTTGAAGACGATGGACCAGGAATCCCAAAGGACGTGATAGGCACACTGTTAAAAAGAGGAGCACGACTGGATGAACAGGTTGAAGGACATGGCCTTGGGCTCGCGATAGTCATGGACATAGTGGGACTATATAAAGGTAACGTACTGCTAGAAGAGTCTGAAGATTTACATGGGTTACGTGTCAAGGTGGTGCTGCCTAACAGATAGGTCTAATAATGGATACCCACTACCAGTATGTAAGGTAGTCCATTTGAATCAGGAGGCCATTTTCTCCCGCATCAACTCAAGCTCCTCCGAAGTCTCTAACCACTGTATCTCAAGCTCTTCACATTGTTGATCAATTTCAGTCTTTTGTTGTAACAACTTCAGCATCTTGTCTTTGTTTTCTGCGTTGTATATATCCGGATCAGCAAGCTCTGTCTCCATCTGAGCCTGTTTGGCCTGTAATTTTTCCAGTGCCTTTTCTGCCTGCTGTATCTTCATGCGCAGTGGTTTTTCCTGCTGGCGCTGTGCCGCTGAACTGCGCTTTTCATCCTTGCGTGATGTCTTTGTATTGCCGGATGTGGGTGTAGCTTCCGAAGTATCATCCTTGCGCCGTGAAGCCAGCCAGGCTGGATAGTGTTCCAGGTCATCCTTGAATATCTCAACCTTGCCGGCGTCAACCAGCCACAGATCATCACATACGGTTCGTAACAGGTGGCGATCATGCGAGACAAGGATGACTGCACCTTCAAAACCCTGTAGCGCAAGATTCAAGGCATGGCGCATTTCCAGATCCAGGTGGTTCGTGGGTTCATCCAGCAGCAGCAGGTTGGGCTTCTGCCAGACCACCAGCGCCAGTACCAGGCGTGCCTTTTCGCCACCGGAAAATGGCGCAATATTTTCAGTTACCCGATCTCCACGAAAATTAAAACCGCCGAGAAAATTACGCAACTGCTGTTCGGTGGCATTCGGGTCAAGTCGTTGCAGGTGTTGCAGAGCCGAGGCCTGTGGATCGAGTTGCTCCAGCTGGTGCTGGGCAAAATAGCCTATCTTCAGGTCTTTGGCCTCATGCCGCTGGCCGTTGATAGCCCCCAATTCTCCAGCAATCAGCTTGATCAATGTCGACTTACCTGCCCCGTTCGGCCCGAGCAGGCCAATGCGTTCACCGGGCAATAGCGAAAAATCCAGCCCCTGCAAAATCAGGTTGTCATCATAGCCTGTTGAGACTTTCTCCAACGTCAGTAAATTACCGGGCAACGACTCTGGTGTACGAAATTCAAAATGGAACGGGGAATCTACATGGGCAGGCGCGATCAGTTCCATGCGTTGTAGTGCCTTTAAACGACTCTGTGCCTGTTTGGCCTTGGTGGCCTTGGCACGGAAACGATCAACATAACTTTGTATGTGTGAGACTTCGCGTTGCTGCTTGGCATACTCAGCTTGCTGCACCGCCAGTCGCTCGGCGCGAATGCGTTCAAAAGCCGTGTAATTGCCGCTATACAGCTGTATACCACCCTGCTCTACATGGGCAATATGGTTCACCACGGTATCGAGGAAATCCCGGTCGTGCGATATCAACAACAAGGTGCCCGGATAAGCACGTAACCAGTCTTCCAGCCAGATAACGGCATCCAGATCGAGGTGGTTAGTGGGTTCATCGAGCAGCAACAGGTCCGAGCGGCACATGAGTGCCTGTGCCAGGTTCAGGCGCATACGCCAACCACCGGAGAATTCCTGCACCGGGCGATCATCAGCATCGACTGCAAAACCGAGTCCGTGCATCAGGCGCGCAGCGCGTGACCGGGCTTCATATCCACCGATGTGTTCCAGGCGACTGTGAGACTCTGCAATTGCATGACCATCGCCAGATTGCTCGGCTACTGCCAGCGCCTTTTCAACCTCACGTAACTCTGCGTCGCCATCCATCACATATTCGATCGCTGGCGTTGCTACACCGGGTGTTTCCTGTGCGACATGCGCGATACTCAGCTTTGGTGGCAGGCTAAAGTCGCCAACGTCCGCCTGTAACCCGCCCATTATCAGGCTGAACAGGGATGACTTACCCGTACCATTACCCCCCGTCAGGCCAACCTTCTGTCCGGCGAAGATAGTAAAATCAACATCTTCAAATAGCAGACGTGGGCCACGGCGCAGGGACAGTTTGGAGAAATTCAGCATGGGCGGATTTTATACTGTTCGGGGGACTGAATGCGTTTTTCTACGCTATCCGACTATAGCTACGAGTAGTAGTCTTTTTCAACCATAGGTACGATACGGCACTAGCTTTCAAGTAAGGGGGAAAATATGGAAGCCATCAATGAAGCAGTGAGTTGGCTCAATGGCGTCGTCTGGGGGCCATTGATGCTGGCATTGATTCTGGGTACCGGGTTATTCCTGACTGTCGGGTTAAAACTGATGCCTTTGCGCAGGATAGGTTACGGCTTTTCCATGCTTTGGAAAGGTCGCGAAGGCCAGGGCGATGGTGATATCACGCCGTTTAATGCCTTGATGACTTCACTATCCGCAACCATCGGTACCGGCAACATAGCTGGCGTGGGCACCGCAATCGCCATTGGTGGGCCCGGTGCCGTGTTCTGGATGTGGTGCACGGCCCTGGTTGGCATGGCAACGAAATATGCCGAAGCGGTGCTGGCGGTCAAATATCGCGAAACCGATGAAGAAGGCAACCATGTCGGTGGCCCGATGTACTACATCAAGAACGGTCTGGGTGATAAGTGGAAATGGCTGGCGATGGCTTTCGCGATCTTTGGTGCAATCGCCGGTTTTGGTATCGGCAACATGGTGCAAGCCAACTCGGTTGCCGATGCGGTGCATACCAACCTGGGTATACCCAAGCTGGCAACTGGTGTTGTCATGGCCGTGCTGGTGTTTATGGT
>JAPHTU010000249.1 GCA_026196145.1 Gammaproteobacteria bacterium | reverse complement strand
CCTTGTTCATTGTCGCTTCGTTTTCGATAGGCATCGCAGTAGGAGAATTTAGCTATGCTATAGCTATAAGCGGTACAATATTATTCTGTTATATTGTGGTCTTGTTGTATTACCCTCCACCGGAGAGTAACAAAAATTAATGATGTCAGCATATGGCCCTGGCTGATAATAGAAGTCTATTCAAGGCGTTTTCGGGCAGGCAGCGGCCAGTGAAGTATTCACTGATCATGCGCATATCCCTAGCAGTATAAAAGCATACCTGACCGCTTTACCGGCGCACCAACCTAAAATCTTCGCTCCCTGACTGGCCGTTGTGTGACGAAAGAGGGCATTATTGCCTCCAAACCGCTACCTATAAGAAATTACGGGAGAAGACATTTACACTGTTTATTAATAATGCATTAGTGTGGGCAAGCAGTTATTCAGCCAGCAAATCTATGGTGGCCTGCTTAATATTGATATCGTCCGGGTGACTGCTGATATGAAAACCCAGTGACTGGATAAGATCCAGCATCTTTAGATTGTTGCTGAGCACTTCACCTTCCATTCGTTTCAGGCCCCGTTCCCGGGCTATCTTCATCAGGTTGTGCATTAAATGATGGGCGATACCCTTACGTTGCCATTGGTCTGAAACGACCAGGGCAAATTCACAACTTTTCTTGTCCAGGTTTGTTACGTATCGTGTGACGCCAATCTCTTCTTCATTTTCGCCATGCCGGTTAACGGCGATAAGCGCCATTTCATTGTGATAGTCAATTTGTGTTAAACGCACCAGCATCTCCTGACTCAGTTCATGCAGGGTGCTCATAAAGCGGAAGTACTTGGCTTCCTCGGACAGGCTACGAATAAACTGCTGTTCGATCTCTGCATCCTCCGGCCTGATTGGCCGAATAATGATATCGGTCCCGTCATTTAGCTGAATTGTCGTCGTCAGGTGTGCAGGGTAGGGGTGAATGGCAAGATGATGATAGGGATCGGTGGAGGGTTTCGGATAATCTACCCGTATGCGTGCATCGACTGCCACAATTCCGGTGTCATCAATAATGAGCGGATTAATATCCAGTTCCTGTACCCAGGGTAGTTCACAGGCCAGGTTCGAGACACGTAGCAAAACATCAACAAGGAGCTCCATGTCTACCGGTGGCAGGTTGCGAAACTTGCCCAGGGCCTGTGATATGCGTGTTTGATTGATCAGGTTTAATGCCAGTTGCCGATTCAATGGAGGTAAGGCGATGGCGTTATCGGCCATTATCTCCACATTGGTACCACCACTGCCAAAACTGATGACAGGACCAAATACAGGGTCATGCATAATGCCGATTATCAGTTCCCGGCCGTTAGGGCTGCGATACATCTTTTCCACTGTCATACCGGTAATCTTGATATCCGGCAGTTTTTGTGCAATCTGTTCATTCAGGTCGCGATAGGCGCTCCTGACTTCATGCGCCGAGCCAATATTCAGTCGTACGCCACCAACATCACTTTTATGAGACAGTTCACCCGACAGCACCTTCATGACAACCGGGAAGCCAATCGTCTCGGCAATGATGAGCGCCTCCTCGGGCGTGTGTGCAATGCCATTCTGCACTACCGGTATGTTGAACGCTCTCAGTATGGCCAGTGATTCAGGCTCGGTGAGGACCTTGCTTTCCCGGGAGAGTGCGCTTTCAATAATGAGACTGGCCCCTTCCACATCCGATGGTTCCAGGCCACGAATAGACTTGGCCGGTGTCTGTAACAGGAGCTGCTGATTACGATTGTATGTCGCAAGAAAGGAATAGGCATCAACGGCGTTTTCAATCGTTCGAAATGTCGGTATGCGGGCATCTTTAAATAGCCGCCGGGATTCTGTTACCTGCTTGCCGCCCATCCAGTTGGTCAGTATTGGCTTGTTACTTTTCTGGGCGCACTGAATCACTGCCTCGGCAACCTGTGTTGGTTCAGTCATTGCCTGCGGTGTAAGAATCACAATAATTCCATCGACAGCCGGGTCCATGAGACAGGCGTCAATCGCCTGTCGATAACGCTCGGGCGATGCATCACCAATAAGGTCGACCGGATTATTATGTGACCATGTCTTTGGCAAAACCTGATTAAGACTTTTAATCGTTTCATCCGAGAGCTTGCTGATTTCCAGTCCCTGGTCAGCGGCCCGGTCTGCCGCCATAACTCCGGGACCACCACCGTTGGTGATGATAACCACGCGTTTGGCTGCCACGCGATAGCGGGACGAAAGTACCCTGGCAGCGGCAAACAACTGGTTAATCGATTCTACGCGTAATGCACCGGACCGACTGAGTGCTGTAGAAAAGGTTTCATCACAGCCAACCAGTGCCCCGGTATGTGACATGGATGCCGCTGCCCCCTCTATATGACGGCCGACCTTGAGAACGATCACTGGCTTGATACGCGCAGCCGCCCTCAGGCTACTCATGAATCGTCGTGAGTCATTGATACCTTCAATGTAAAGCAGAATGCTGTTGGTCAGGTGATCAGAGACCAGGAAATCAAGATAGTCTCCAAAATCCAGATCAGCCGAGATGCCGGTGGATACCACGGCTGAGAAGCCAATATCATTGCTCTCGGCCCAATCCAGGATAGCGGTGCAGATAGCGCCTGACTGCGAGACCAATGCCAGATTACCGGGTCTGGCATTATTGTTACCAAAGGTG
>JAPHTU010000076.1 GCA_026196145.1 Gammaproteobacteria bacterium | reverse complement strand
TGGTCGGCGTTTAAGCGCAAGTACTTGGTCGTTAATCAATCAGACTGAAAAAAGCAAAGACGGCAATCCGGGCACTACTTCGCCAGGGCCTGGATGCGGCGCATCATCTGCCGCGCCATATCACCGTACATCTCATTTCTCAGCAATGCCTCCTCCTGGCTGGCACCGAGCACATCAGTGGCCGCATACGGATAGTCTCGTGTCATATTGATCTGCTGCACCGGCACAATCTGATTTCCATTTTCATCCAGCAACTTGAAATGCAGGATGTAATAGATCTCATATTCAATCACCTTGCCACGGTTATCTACCGACAACACCCGTTTATCCATTTGATTTTTGAGGATGGTGAGATGGGCCGTCTGAATATCACCTTCAGGGCGCGTCAGGCTGGCGGAGGCCGCTCGAAATTCTCTTTGCAGGGTTTCGTACAATACCCGTCCACCACCACTCATGACCGTCTGCTTCATACTGGATGGCAGTTGCCAGTCCCCACGCATCTGAAACCCGCAGCCGCCGAGTAACAGTGAAATACCAACTACCAGATATGCCAAACGCCTCATGAACTCACCTTAAATTCCCGACTTATATTCAACACCTGTAATGGCATCAAATAACAATATTAACCAACTTGCCTGGTACAACAATTACCTTGCGAATACTAGCACCATCGATAAATCGCTGTACATTTTCATTCGCCAGCGCCACTGCCTCCACGGCGGTGTTATCGGCATCGGCCGGTACCTGTATCTTGCCTCTCACCTTACCCTTAACCTGTACCACCATCTCTATGGAGTCCTGCACCAGTGCTGTTACATCAACCTGTGGCCAGTCGGCATTAAGGATATCATCCCCATAACCCAATTCACGCCACAGATAATGAGTGGCATGGGGCGCAATCGGGGCCAGCAGGCGCAGGATAATGCTGACCCCCTCATTCAGTATCAATCGGTCCTGATCGGCAGTCCCCAGTTTGTTAAGCACATTCACCATGGTCATACAGGCTGAGACCACCGTGTTGTATTGCTGACGTTCATAGTCAAACAGTGCCTTTTTCAGAGCCGCGTGCACCTCACGTCGGGCATCCTGCTGCGCCTGGTCCAGCGATGTAAAATCACCATCGACACCTTCCCTTCCTTGCCTGGCTGCTGCCAATGACCACAGGCGTTTCAGAAAACGATGCGCACCTTCCACCCCCTCATCCGACCACTCCAGCGACTGGTCCGGTGGCGAGGTGAACATGGTATACAGTCGTACGGTATCGGCACCATACTGATCGATCAGGGTCTGGGGGTCGACACCATTATTTTTTGACTTGGCCATTTTTTCAATACCACCAAAAGTCACCGGCTGACCGTCTGATTTCAATACGGCGTCGATAATCTTACCCTTGCTGTCTTTTCTTGTTTCTACATCAGCCGGGTTAAACCATTCCTTTGAACCATCGACATTTTCACGATACCAGGTTTCCGCAATTACCATGCCCTGTGTTAACAGTTTGGTGAATGGCTCATCATTTTCCACCAGCCCCTCATCGCGCATCAGTTTATTAAAGAAACGTGCGTACAACAGGTGCAAAATCGCATGCTCAATCCCGCCGACATACTGGTCGACAGGCAACCAATAGTTGGCGCGTTCGTCCAGCATGGACCCATTGGCATTGGGGCAACAATAGCGCGCGTAATACCAACTGGATTCAAAGAAGGTATCAAAGGTATCGGTTTCACGTTCACGACCATCACCCAAATCATAAAATTCGGACATCCGCTTTAGTGGAGAACCTGAACCATCGACGATGACGTCCTCCGGCAGCTTCACCGGAAATTCGGTAGCCGCTTCCATGCCGTCCGGTGTCTTTATCATGGGAATGGGACAACCCCAGTAACGCTGCCGCGAAACACCCCAGTCCCGCAGTCGAAAATTCACCTGTTTGCCACCCTTACCCTGCTGATTCAGATATTCCGCAATGGCATCGAAGGCATCGGCCGAAGTGAGACCATCAAATTGACCGGAATTGGTCAGTACACCTTTCTCCACGTATGCGGCCTCATCAATGCCACACTCGGAACCATCGGTAGACACAATTACCTGCTTGCGCGGGATACCGTATTTCTCCGAGAACTCCCAGTCGCGTTGATCATGTGCCGGTACGGCCATTACCGCGCCGGTGCCGTAACCCATCAATACAAAATTGGCGGCATAAATGGGTACCGATTCACCCGTGATCGGGTGTACGGCATGGATACCCAGTGCGATACCCTTTTTTTCCATGGTCTCGATTTCCGCCTCGGAAACACCACCGTGTTTGCACTCCTCCACAAAGGCCGCAATATCCGCGCTGCCCTGTGCGGCCTGCAGTGCCAGCGGGTGTTCTGCCGCAACCGCCATATAGGTCACCCCCATGAGGGTATCGGGTCGCGTGGTAAAGATGGTTAATTTGTCATCGCTATCTTCAAACCCAAAATCGACCATCACACCTTCGGAACGGCCGATCCAGTTACGCTGCATGGTAACCACCTGCTCCGGCCAGTCGGATAGCTTGTCCAGGTCATCCAGCAGTTCCTGCGCATAGTCAGTGATCTTGAGAAACCATTGCTCTATCTCACGCTTTTCCACTTCCGCACCTGAGCGCCAGCCACGACCGTCAATTACCTGCTCATTCGCCAGCACCGTCTGATCTACCGGGTCCCAGTTCACGGTCGCCTTTTTACGATAGGCCATGCCCTTGTCGACCAGGCGGGTGAACAACCACTGCTCCCAACGGTAATAATCCGCATCGCAGGTCGCCAGTTCACGGTCCCAGTCATAACCAAAACCCAGTGATTTCAACTGGGTCTTCATGTAATCAATATTGGCGTAGGTCCACTCGGCTGGTGGCTTGGCATTCTTGATGGCGGCATTTTCTGCCGGCAACCCAAACGCATCCCAACCCATCGGTTGCAGCACATTCTTGCCCTGCATGCGCTGGTAGCGTGAGATGACATCGCCAATGGTGTAATTGCGCACATGTCCCATATGTAGCTTGCCGCTGGGGTACGGAAACATGGAAAGACAGTAGAATTTCTCTTTATTCGGGTCTTCACTGACCTGAAATGACTGGTTTTCCTCCCAGTACTGCTGGGTGGCCGCTTCTATTGAGCGCGGATTATATTTCTCATCCATGAGGGAGTATTAACGCCTGAGGTAAAAAGGCGTAAGGATACCGTAATGGGGCCTTGTTTCGTAGCAGCAATATGCGGCACCATATGGATACTGATAATCCTAAATGCTGATCAGTGCCTGGCAAAATTGATCAATCTCTTCTTCCGTATTGTAGATATGAACGGATGCCCTGATGACCGCGATCAGACCACGCGGCTCCATGTCCAATCGCGCCATCTTCAGTGGCGACACCGAAATATTGATCCCGGCAGCCATTAATGTCGACTCCAGCTTACAGGTGCCAAAACGGTCTGAACTGAAGGTTACGATACCGGATTGTTGTATACCCTTGTCCTGTAGCCGAATATGCTCAATCGATTGTAGCTGCAAGCGTAATCGCTCGGCCAGTTGCTGTATGCGCCGGGATACCGGCTCAACACCTAATGCCAGTAACTGGTCCACCGCGCTTTTCAGACCCAGACGTAAGGCATGGCTGGTCTCCCACGTTTCAAAACGGCGGGCGTCATCACGAATCTGGTACTCGTTCATTGCTGTCCAGAACGCTGCGCGCATATCCATCTGTGATGGCTCGATTTGTGTGATCAGTTCTCGCCTGACATACAGGAACCCGGTACCCCTTGGTGCGCGCAGGAATTTACGTCCTGTCGCAGTGAGAAAGTCGCAACCCGTTTCTTTAACATCAACCTTTAGCTGCCCCACGGCCTGGCAGGCATCCAGCAAATACCAGGCACGGTATGGCTTTACAATCTGCCCGACTTCAACAGCAGGATTAATCAGGCCGTTATTGGTTGGGCATTGTGTCAGTGCCACCAGCCGGACATCATCACTCATTGACCGGGATAACTGGTCCAGATCGATCTGCCCATTGGTATCATCTTCAATGACGTCTATGTCGATGCCACAGCGTCGTTGCAACTGCAGCATGGCGATATAGTTACTGGCATATTCACTCCGTCCGGTGAGAATGCGTTCACCCGGTTGAAATGGTATGGAATAAAAAATGCTGTCCCAGGCGCGGGTCGAACTTTCCATCAGGGCAATTTCATCGGGCGCCGCATTGATGAGTCTGGCGATGCTGCTATAGGTAGCTTCAATCTCATCATTGGCTTCCCGCGCCGCCTCATAGCCACCGATCTCTGCCTCACGTTGAAGATAGTCGACCACCTTCGTCAGGGTTTGGGTTGTCGGTAATGACGCGCCTGCATTATTGAAATGAATCCGCCGCAGACAGCCTGGCGTCATTTGCCTGAGTTGACTGACATCCATGCCAAAATCTTCACCTGACCCGGTATCGCCATCCATTAGCGGCCCGATCGCTTAATGATAAAGGCGCTCAACAAAATTACTGACAGCAAGGCCAGTAACGGGTAATCGCCATAGCTTGAATAGATGGTACTACCCCGCATAGGCTGGATATTGCCTGTTAACACCCCTGTTTCAAAGGGTGTCAGTATCGACTGGATATCACCCCGGGTATCGATAATCGCCGTAATCCCGGTATTGGTCGCCCGTAACACATAGCGTCCGGTTTCCAGTGCGCGCATACGTGCCATCTGTAGATGTTGATACGGTGCCAGCGAATCCCCAAACCAGGCATCGTTGCTGATATTCACCAGGTAGGCGGCTTCCGGCAGTGCCTGGCGAACGTCGCTGGCAAAGGCAATCTCGAAACAGATAAACACGCCCGCTTTATGCGCACCTGCCGTAACCAGTGGCTTTCCTGTTTCACCTGCTGAAAAATTCGACATGGGTATTTGCAGAAAATCCAGCAATGGATCCAGTATGAATTTCAGCGGCAGGTACTCGCCAAAGGGCACAAGGTGTTGTTTTTGATAAAGCGACTCAGGGCCACGCTGCGCATTGCCGAGTACACCAAGTGCATTGTAATAACGGTCACCATGACTTTCCCTGACTGGCATGCCCAGCATGATGTTTGTCTGGCTCAATTGTGCGGCGGTATGCAGGGTTTCCAGATAATCAAACACCTGGTCTTCATAGGCGGGCACCGCTGTTTCCGGCCAGACAATAAGCTGCTTATCCCAATGTGCCTCGGTCATATCACGGTACAGGTTCAGGGTGGGTTGGCGCTGACTCTTTAACCACTTGATGTGCTGCGGGATATTGCCTTGTAGCAGGGCAACGCTCACAGGCTCTTTACCTGCTTGTGTCTGGCCTGGAAATGTCACCAGCATGGGTGTTAACCAGATTGCGATCAGTATCAGCGCAGAACTTAATCGTAATCCGGTACCTGCCTGTTTGTTGAGCAGCCAAAACAGGCCGGATGACGACAACAGGACCAGAAAGCTGAGACCAAGCACGCCAACAGTTGGCCCATAGGCAGCGACTGGGGTATCAATAAAGGCATAGCCGATATCCAGCCAGCCAAAACCGGTAAACAACCAGCCTCGCAGCCATTCAATCAGTACCCATGCTGCGGGCAATACCAACAAGGCCATAAATCCCTGTATGGCAAACCTTCGAATCAGGAACACCGCAAGTATCAGATAACCAGACAACACCAGAATCAACAGGAAGGTAATCGCTGCCGCCAGTAACGGCGTGGCGTTACCAAACAGACTAATGCTGACATAGACCCAGGAGACGCCGACACCAAAGTAACCGATACCGAATAACATTGCTCGCCACAGCGCGCGTCCTGTCCCGTCCTGATAAATCACCATCTGAAACAGCAGCAGGGATAACACGGCGACGGGCCACCAACCGAATGGCGCAAAGGCCAGCGGTAACACCATGCCACCTAGCAGGGCGATGGCGTCGGACTTCCAGCCGGTGAGTATCATCAGAAAGAGTCGGAAATATACGGGGTGTTATGCGGCGTCTTCGTCAGCCCTGCAGATTTGCAATTGCAGCATATAAATTCTTCGATTGTCCGCACGTAATACCTTGAAATGAAAGTCACCAATAGCTACTTCTTCCAGGCGGCGCGGCATATGACCAAGCTCGCTCATAATCATACCAGCCAACGTTTCAAAGCTCTCGCTGGGCAAGCCTGCAGAAAAGTATTCATTAAATTCATCGATACTGGTCATGGCACGTAATACGTACAGGTCTTCGTCATGCTTAAAGATATTACTGCCGAGATCGGTATCATGCTCGTCATCAATATCGCCAACGATCTGCTCCAGTACGTCTTCAATCGTCACCAGCCCGCTGACACCACCATACTCATCTACCACGATTGCCATGTGATTACGACTGGCACGGAACTCGGCCAGCAGCGTATTCAGACGCTTGCTTTCCGGGATATATACCACCGGCCGCAGGTATTCACGAATACTGAAACGCGAGTCTTCATTGGCATAGAAATGCAGCAGGTCTTTGGCCAGTAAAATACCGGAGACCTCGTCCTTGTCATCCGTGACCACCGGAAAGCGTGAGTGACCTGAATCCACTATCACCTTGAGTATGTCTTGTATTGGCACATCACGCTGCACCACCACCATCTGCCCGCGCGGCACCATGATGTCACGCACGTTCTGCTCTGAGACCAGCATGGCCCCCTCGATCATGGCCAGTGCATCCGCACCCAGCAGGTCCCTGGACTGTGCGTCTCTCAACAAGCTGATTAGTTGCTCACGATCCTGCGGCTCTGCCTGTAATACCTGGCTTAACCGACCTAGCCAGCCTTTACCTTCCTGTTTTCCCTTATTTTCTTCCATTGCTATTCGTTGATTGCCTCATACGGGTTCTGTATATCAAGTGATGCCAGCATGCCAACTTCCAGCGCTTCCATGTCGCTGGCCTGCTGTTGGGTTTCATGATCATAACCCAGTAAATGTAATACACCGTGGACAGTCAGATGCGCCCAGTGGTCAGAAACCGGGCACTGCTTGTCTGCCGCTTCCTTCTGCACCAGTTCCGCACAGATCACCAGGTCACCCAACAGGCGCGGGGCTTCGGCTTCTGCAGGTAACAGGTCATCACCATAGGCGAATGACAGCACATTGGTTGGCCTGTCCTTACCCCGGTATTGGGCGTTTAGCCGCTGACTTTCTTCAGGATCGACCACGCGAATAGTCAGTTGTGCGGGTTCATCAGGTTCGCCCGCCGCGATATTTGCCCAGCGTGTAAAGCTACTCGACGGAGGCACCTCATCATCCGCTGTGTCACGGGCATCCTGCACAGTCACTTCAATCGTCATTCTTTGCTGCCTGAATAAACTTTTCATAGGCATCAACAATGCTCTGAACCAACGGGTGGCGGACCACGTCACAGGATTGAAAATAAGTAAAGCTGATACCCTTGACACCTTTCAGTACATGCATGACCTGCTTCAGGCCGGACTGTTGTTCGCGCGGTAAATCAATCTGGGTAACATCTCCTGTAATCACAGCGGTAGAACCAAATCCAATGCGGGTAAGAAACATCTTCATCTGTTCAATGGTGGTATTTTGCGCCTCGTCAAGGATGATAAACGAGTCATTCAAAGTCCTTCCACGCATGTAGGCCAGTGGTGCAATTTCGATGACATTACGTTCAATTAAACGTGTCACCTTTTCCACACCCATCATTTCAAACAGGGCATCATAAAGCGGGCGTAAATAGGGGTCCACCTTCTGCGATAGATCTCCCGGAAGAAAACCCAGTCGTTCGCCCGCTTCCACCGCAGGCCTCGCGAGGACGACACGACGCACCTCATCACGTTCCAGCGCATCTACCGCGCAGGCCACAGCCAGATAGGTTTTTCCTGTGCCCGCAGGCCCAATACCAAAATTCACATCATGATGCTGGATATTGTAAAGATAGTGGTGCTGGTTTTTCCCCCTGGCTTTTACCTTGCCGTAGCGGGTATTAATCTCCTCACCGGCTGCTACATTATTCTCAATTAATGTCGGGCCGCTCTCGGCATGCATCTCTCTAAGTGCAAGATGTACATCCTCCTTGGCTATCTGACGTTCCGCGGCCAGCTTGTATAACGACAGCAAACTGCGCTTCGCCTGCGCAAGCCCGTCTGAATCACCTTGCAGGTGAAACTGATGCCCACGATGGTGAATCTCAATCTTTAGCTGGTCTTCCAGATAATGGATATTTTCATCAAACTGACCTGAAAGGTTGGCGAGTCTGCTGTTATCGATTGGTTCCAGCGACAGATCGAATTCATCTGTCTTGTTGTCTAGCTGTATTGATTCAGGAGGCAAGGCGTTCTGTTAAACCTTCAGTTATCAGGGTCCCACGCAGGGAGTTAGGGAGGGCTTCATCAATAATGACGTCAACAAAGCTACCAATAATGTCTGCGCGGCCCTTAAAATTCACCACACGATTATTGGAGGTTCTGCCGGCCATCATGCTGATGTCTTTTCTCGATGGCCTTTCGACCAGGATACGCTGTGTCGTACCCACCATGGACTGGCTGATCTCACTGGCACTCTGTGCCAATCGACCCTGCAGGATAGCCAGGCGCTGTTTTTTGGTTTCCATTGGTACGTCGTCTTCAAAAGCCACCGCAGGTGTACCTGGTCGCTGGCTATAGATAAAACTGAAAGAGGTATCAAAGCCAATCTCGTTAACCAGTTGCATGGTTTGCTGAAAATCTTCATCGGTTTCACCAGGGAAACCCACAATAAAGTCAGATGACAGGCTCAGGTCAGGTCTTGCTTCTTTCAGTAGCTGTATAGTTCGTCGGTATTCCTCAACCGTATGGTTACGCTTCATCGCAGCTAACACGCTGTCGGATCCGGACTGTACTGGCAGGTGAAAATGACTGGCCAGCTTGGGCAGTTCCTCAAATGCGGCAATAAGCGACGGTCCAACCTCCATGGGATGAGAAGTTGTAAAACGTATGCGCTCGATCGCTTCGATATCTGCCACATAGTGTAACAATAGTGCGAAATCTGCGATTTCGCCATCCACCATACGTCCCTGATAGCCATTGACATTCTGTCCCAACAGGGTGATCTCTTTCACGCCTAGTTTGACCAGCTCCTGAATCTCCGACATCACATCATCCACATCACGGCTGATTTCTTCACCACGCGTATAGGGGACAATGCAGAAACTGCAATACTTACTGCAACCCTCCATGATGGAGACAAAGGCAGTCGGCCCTTCTGCTCGCGGCTTGGGCAATGCGTCAAACTTTTCTATTTCCGGGAATGAGATATCAAGTGCCGGCCTGCCCTCTTTTTGCACCTGGTCAAGCATCTGCGGCAAGCGATGTAATGTCTGGGGACCAAACACGATATCGACATAGGGCGCACGCTTTCGTATAGCTTCCCCTTCCTGGCTGGCAACACAGCCGCCAACGCCAATCACCAGCTCAGGGCGCTGATCCTTGAGTTTTTTCCAGCGACCCAGTAATGAAAATACCTTTTCCTGCGCCTTTTCACGCACCGAACAGGTATTGAGCAACAGGATATCTGCGTTTTCCGCTGTCGACACGCGTGATACACCATGCGATGACGTGAGTACATCTACCATTTTATCGGCATCGTACTCATTCATTTGGCAACCAAAGGATTGTATAAATAATTTGCCTGACATCGGCGGAGAAGTTTTAGAAAAATGAACCGCGCTCATAATAACAATAATATGGCCTATAACGAAGTGATTCCGCAAAAAGTAGCGATTGACTTTAGCGGGGGATTTTGAAAGACTGAACCCGTAATCAGCCTGATCATAACGATAAATATACACAATAAATTCAATGAGTTAACAATACTTCATTATGGTGAATCCGACTCAAAACCATCTGATCAGGGAATTGATTACAGCCCCCGGGTTAGTGGCACCAGATACAGACACACCTCGGCGCTCAAATATCATTACAGGCCACGATAAACGGCCTACGACAAAGGAAACCTTGTGATGCTCAATACAGAGGGATTTAACTGGACATCATATGCAAGAACCAATGTCGGCAAGGTTCGAAAAGTTAATGAAGACTCGGTACTGGATCATGGTGATGCCGGTATCTGGGTCGTTGCAGATGGCATGGGCGGACATGCTGCCGGGGACGTTGCCAGCACCGCAATCGTCGACAAGCTCGCAAAAATTGAAGCATCGGCGGATGCCAACGAATTGATTGAAGCGGCAGAAAACGGGCTTCTTGAAGTTAATGAAAGCCTGATCCAGCAAGCCATGGAACGCACTGATCGCCAGACCATGGGCAGCACAGTGGCGGTATTGGTGGCCTTCCATGACAAGTGTTTTACCTTATGGGCGGGCGATAGTCGGGTATATCGTGTTCGAAACGGTCAACTCGAGCGTATTACCTGCGACCACAGCAAGGTACAGGACCTGGTTGACGATGGTCTTATCACAGAGGAAGAAGCCGAAAGACATCCTGAAGCCAATGTCATTACACGCGCCATTGGCGCCAGCAGAAACCTCTTTATTGACCTTGACATACACGACGTTAAGGCTGGTGATCGCTATATGGTGTGCAGTGACGGGCTATACAAGGAAGTCATGGATGAAGAGTTGACTGACTTGATTAGTCTGGGATCTCCCGAAGAGGCCTGCAACGCATTAGTCGATCTGACTCTGGAACGTGGATCAAGAGACAACGTCACCGTAATAGTCGTTCAGGCAGAATAGATTAAACAACCAAAAATGAATACCAAGCAGGCGGAAATCAATCATGATCGATGAGTTTAAAGTTCTTCTACAAAAATTCGTCAAAAAGGAATGTGGCATTGATGAGGTCACTACACACCTGCAGCAATTGCTGAAGAAACATCCCCAGCTTGCCGAACCGATACAGGGACAAATCGATCAACTCGCGCAGGCTAAGCGCATCGACCAGTCTGCCGCCGACACCATTCGTAAAATCACAGCCGCCTATACAGATAGTGGTGGAGACAAGACCGTAATTTCTTCTGATGATGATAAAACAGAAGTGACAGACCATGCACCAGCCCCCGCCCCGCAGAGCGGCGACATCACCAGCGCAACCGCACTCGAAGATAACGATGCAACCCTGGTCAGCAATGAAGTCCCTGAAAAAACCCATGCCACCATGTCAGAAGAGGGCTTTGGGCTCGATATTGATGCCACGGGTAGCGATCCTTCCGCAACGGGCCCAACAATTGGACCCGATGGCATGCCAACGATGGCGCACGGCGATGAGATCATTGATGTTGGCTCTGTGTTACGAAACCGTTTTGAACTGGTCTCCAAGTTGGGTGAAGGCGGCATGGGTGCGGTATTCCTGGCTATCGACAAGATCAAGGAGGAGGCGCAGGACAAACACCCCAAGGTTGCAGTCAAGGTACTGAACGAAACCTTTAAGCAATTCCGGGAATCCTTCATTGCGCTGCAACGCGAGTCATCCAAACAGCAGCGACTGGCTCACCCCAATATTGCGACCGTGTTCGACTTCGACCGCGACTATACCTATGGCACGGTATTCATGACCATGGAGTTCATGGAAGGTGAGCCGCTGGACAAGTTTATCCGACGCGTTCCACCAAGTGGTCTCAGCTACGAAGAAGCCAAGCCGATGATCGATGGCATGTGTAATGGTCTGGCCTATGCGCACCATCATGACCTGGTGCATTCTGATTTTAAGCCCGCGAATACATTCCTGAACAAAGACGGTGTGGTCAAACTGCTCGACTTTGGTATTGCGCGTGCCGCCAAGCCCAAGCTCGATAAGGATGGTCATAAAGAAACCACCCTGTTTGATCCCGGCACACTGGGTGCATTAACGCCTGCCTACGCCAGCACCGAGATGCTTGAAGGTGAAACCCCGGAACCATCTGACGATATTTATGCACTTGCCTGTGTAACCTACCAGTTGCTGGGAGGCAAACACCCCTTTAACAAGATGCCGGCCAACCAGGCAAGGGACAACAAACTCTCTCCTGCGCACATAAAGAAGCTGAACCGCCGCCAAAACAAGGCGCTACTAAAGGCGCTTGCACTATCACGCGATAAACGTACACAAACGGTGGAGGAGTTCCTTGACGGTATCACGCCAAAGAAACCGATCATGGCGTATGCCATCGCAGCTACCCTGATTATGCTCTCGATTATCGGCGTACTGGCTCGAGGTGTCATCGAAGATCACTTTCGAAATGAACGTAACAATGAGATGAGCGCGGTAATTATCGATGCCAGCGCCAACAGGCAGGCAAGTACCGTTGCTGAACGCCTCAATACATTACTGACCTATGACGAGGAATCGCAAGACCTGATCAAGGCCGACCCCGATGTACAAAAGGCCATTGTCGGTTACTTCACTCGTCGCATGGATGAACAAATCGACCGCGAAAAAGGCAAGTACAATTACCCCGGCGCTGCAACCATTATGTCGGAAGCCAGAACCTTTTATCCAGACTCAGGTACCCTGGACGCCAAGCAGGAAGACATCGACTCCAGAAAAGCTGAAGAACTCCAGAACCAGCGTGATCTTTATACCAGGTTCCTGAAGATTGGCCCGTGGTTGCCGATAGACGGTGAGGCAAATGACATCCCTGATGTGATAACCACCATCAAGACAATTGACCCGAACAACAGCCTGCTAACAGATCCGCGATTGCTGGGCAGCTACCTCAAAGAGGCCAAGGTGGCACGTGAAGAAGCACTTTTTGACCGCGCGGAGAATCTGGTTACCCAGGCTGGCCAATACACGGCGGACAAAACCGACCTGACCAACGAGGCTGATCAACTGTCACAATCCCGACATTTGTCAGCTAACCAGGAGTTACTTAAAAACCTGCTCAACAAGGTTACGGCTGCCGGTGCAGCAAGTAGTTTGAGCAAGGCCTCATCAGTCAGCGCGGAACTCGCACAAATTCGACTACTGGCACCCGAAAATGAACAGCTTGCAACAATCTCCACGGCTATTTCATCTGAGCTACTAAAATCCATTAAAGCCGGCAAGGATCAACAATCACTCAGTCAGCCAG